>JBAYGV010000001.1:0-31228 GCA_041666445.1 Candidatus Micrarchaeia archaeon
GCTTTTGAATGTCATCCGCTCCGGGAACGGCTACAAAATACCTGCCAAACGCATCTGTGTTCTGGGCATGATACTGCTCCCGCCCGCTAAAGGTGTAGAATAAAAGGTCTGCATTTTGCACGGGATTTCCATCTTCGTCCCGGACCGTTCCGTAGATGATTGCACTTCCATCAAGGCGAGCCCCATCCATTGAACCGCTATAAACAGTTACGTCCGCTGTTTTCTTGCTTGCACCCTGCATCAAATCAATGGTTAAATCGAATTGCCCTTCATTATCGGCAGATGCAAAATAATGGATAGTCTTTTCCTCGCCCGGCTGCAATGTTAGATTATCAGCCTGGAATGAAAAAAAATGCCTATTCCAATTTGGAACAGCTGCACGAAGCTCGCTTATGGGAGTGAGCGAGAAGCTTTCGGTTTTGCTCCCCTTGTTTTTTGCTGTTATAAGTATATCTGCCCCGAGCGAATAAAGCGGGTAAGTTGCGGCAACAGAGTAGTAATTTAATTCAACATTTCCAAGCTGCAGGGTTTTATTCTCTCCTGCAAGCAAAGGGCTTTTTGACGGGGTTGAGAGGTCAGGGGAAGGAATATTAAACGGTGGAATTTGCTGGGGGCGGCTTTGGTTTATCTGGGTAATATTTTGCGGCTGTTCAAGCTGATTTTCCGGTTGCTGCCCATTTGATTTAATCGGCCCCGCATTTGTTTTTCCAGCTTCGGAAAAGTTTTGCGCAATCGGATTTGCCCCTTGATTGACGCACCCTGCAGAAAAAAGAAACACGCAAACCGAAAGAATAAGAACAAGCCTCAAGTCCATGTTTACCTCTCGAAACCTGTGAATAAAAACCTTTGCAGTAATTTTCTCTTTTTCCATATGAAGTTCAGTTGGATAGATTTTGGCCGGGCATCCGGTCAATGTATAGGTTGCACGAATCCATCGCCTTCTTGTCAGCCAGCTTGTTGCAATAGGATTTATCCAGCAATACCAAGCCGAGGCATTGGTTGCGGTACTCTTCATTAGTCAGCAAATTGCAAATGGTGGAATTTTTATGCGACAGCGCATAGCTCTGGATGCAGATTTCTTTCTGGTCATCGCAGGACCAGAACATGTCGCACTCCATGGAAAAGCATTCCTGATAATTGCCAAGAATTTCCGAGCGGCAGATTGCCCTGTCAACTGCGCGCCCACGCTTGCCGCAAAGGGACAGGTCGCTCTTATTCTGGGCAAAACCGCCAAGGCACCAATCAGAAAGAATGAATCCGTCTTGAAAATATTTTACAGTTGCCTTGCAAATTTCCATATCGTTGCGCTGTATTGCCAGGTTCTGGATGCATGAAAAAAGCTCGCCCGTATCTTCCAAATCCATTGATGAATAGGTTTCATTCTGCCTAGGCAGGTATTGGGAGCAATTCATTGCAACCAATGCAAGATTTTCATTCTCCATGGAAGAAGCAAGGTTGTTGGATTGCTGGTTGGATTCTTGATTGGACTGCTCTGGAAAAAACCCGCAGCACCCGGATAAGAGCATTGCCAATATGGCTAAAATAACCGGCATTTGGCGCATGAATAAACTTGACAAGACAAACAATATAGCGCTTTGCCTAATTTTCCGAGTAACTTTTGCCAGTTTAGAAAGGCGTATAAACCCGAACTGCGAACAATTTTCTGGTGCAAAAATATGCGTCTTATATCCCTGATTATTGCGGGCGTTATTCTGTTTTCGATTTTTGGCTGCCTAACCCAGCCTTCTTCCGCCCCATCTTCCCAACCGCCAGGTTCGCAAGCGCAGGGAAATAACGCAACAGGCACCATCAGCCAAAGCAATATTACTGGAATTGGCGGAACAGAACAAACTGGTTTAACGTTCAGCGAATGGATCGCCCCGGACAATTCAATGACCCTTCAGCTGCCGGATGGATGGCAGGCAAGCGAGAAACAGGTAGATACTTGCACCGTAAGCTGGAGCGTGCTTGACCCGGCAGGCACAAGCTCGGCGTACATGGACAACGAAATAATGGTATTGAAATCGGAAAATGCGCGGCAGATATACAAGGCGTATGGAATGGCCGGGATTGACAATGTGCCTGTTGCCGGCTATCTTGAAGCGGAAGAAGCAGTGCAACAGATTATTGCCCCGCTTACTGACGCCAGCGAAGTTCACGTAACTTATATAGATGCCGAACTCAGCCGCCAATTTTCGCAGACCGTATGCATAGTCGGATTTGCTGCCTGCAATGCGCAGGTTTTCGAAGCGGCTTACCAAAGGAACGGAATATTGATGCGGGGGAAATATCTTGTTCAGACCTACGATTTCGGGGAGGGAACCACCTGGTGGATAAATATCTGGGGGTACACTTCGCCTGCTGCCGATTGGAACACGTCAGAGCAGACATTGGAAAAAATATTCGCTTCTGCAAAATATACCGATGCCTGGGCTGCAACGTGCCAGAAAAATTCAAATGCCGCAAAAACAACCATAGATGAGGTTGTCAAAAGCCGCCAGGACGCATCCGATAAGGCAGCAGAAGCATGGGATGCTTACATACGCGGAGAATGATTTTACGCCAGCTACTCCCTATTCGAAACCAGCAATATGGCAACGCCGAGCACCAGCCCTACTGCAATGGCGGTCACGCCCCGGTGTTGCGGAAACGCGCTGTCCCCTATCTGGATAACTCCCCAACAGAAGAAGAAAAGCCCGATAAAAAAGAGAACTGCCTTCACTGCCCCATGGGCCACCCATTTCTTATTCTTGTTTAATCCTTCTGAAATCCCATCAGATACCCCTTCAGAAATAGTATGGCTGACTACAATTGGCAGCCCAATCGCATCATTCAAGACGTTCATAAAACCTGAAATCTGTTCCATGATACCCATATTACCATCTCTTTGGAATCCCGATGAAAAAATTTCATAAATTTTTTCAGAATCCGATTGTCCGAAGCATCGGACAATGGACATCTTGTTGCTCTAAGCAACAAGCTTGTTGGAATTTTAGAAATTCCAATACGATGAAAATTTATGAATAAAAATATAAATAAACGGCGCTTTGCTCGCGCCGTTTTCAAATTATATTAACCTTTAATTACTCTTTTTTCCTGTGAGTAATTGCAAGCGTTGCAATAGCGCCAATGGCGGCACCAACCGCAGCGGCAACTAGAACTGCTTTTTCAGGCTCTTCCTTGATGTGAGCATCCATAGATTTCTTGACATGAGCGAATTTCTTTTCCGCTTCTGCAATTGCCTTTCTTGCCTTTACTTCTGCTTCTTTCTTTAAGTTTTTTGCCATAATCCCACCTCGTAATTTCGTTCACATTAATAGTTTATAAACCTGCGCACGGGAGAAACAATTCGCCACTAAGCTATTGCCTCCTCAATCTTTTTCTCAAGAATCTTAAGGAAGCCCTGCCATAGTGACCCGTAATTCTGGAAATTTGAAATGAACGGGTTCAGCATGCATACCCTAAGGACGCGAACTTTGCCAACCCGGTTCCATTCCTTTTCCGGAATTCCAAGCCTTTTTACGAATTCTTTTGGCGCGTCACCGTAATCTTCCTTGCTCAGCTCGGTATTTGAAGTAATCCAGTCGTTTTTGTAAACCGGGCCTTCCACGTATGAGGATTCGGAATAAATTTTTGAGTTAAGCTCGTTCATATTCTCCAAATTAGCATTGCCTTTCTCATTGAACGCCATGCAAATTATGTTGAAGTCGGGAGTCCAGACTAACGGCTGCACTAAGAATTCCTTGCCCTTGACCTTCAGGCTTTTTATTGATTCGAGCGAGCGGGTAAACATCTGCGCCCCCTCTATGCTTCTTCCGATTATTTCGCCATAGCCAGTTATGTTCAACGGAACCAGCCTGTGGCTTGCCCAAACTGCTGCTGCAGTTGCACCAGCTTTTGAGCCTTCCATTATGTATGAGCCAAGAAGAACCGGGGTGTTCTTTCCTGATTCGAAAACATAGGCTGCAAAATAGGATATCAGATCCAGTATCCTGCGGTCCTTGATTGCAATTCCCCCCGCAGCATAGGGAATGTATCCCATCTTGTGTGGGTCAATGGTAATGGAATCTGCTGCCGGGATTGCCCTATAGGATTCGTAGATTTCCTTTGCCGGATAGGAATGGTTCCCTACGAAAACCTTGTCCGAAAACAGGCGTTTTTTCAAAGTGCCGTATTCCATGAAACGGCTTTTTTCGTCGAGGAATAACGCCCTTGAATAGCCCCCATAGGCAGCATCAATGTGGAAATAGAATGAAACTCCTTTTTTCTGATAAGCGTCGCGCAGCTTTGCGATTTCGGCAATCCGGTCAATCGCTCCTTCTTCCGTAGTGCCCACCACCCCAACTACTGCAATTATTGGGATTTTCTTTGCTACGTGCCCGTCAATGATTTTTTTCAGGACTCCGATGTCCATGCGAAAATGCTCATCTACCTGCACTTCTATAAAATTCTTGTTTCCTATGCCCAGGACATCGGCGGCCTTAACCCACGAATAATGCTTGGATTGCGGGACAATGACAACACCAAGTTTTCCTTCCCCGACTCCGGTTCCACGCACAGTTTCTTTCCTAACTGCATCAAAGCAGCCCGCCTTCTTGACTTTCTCAATCAGGTCAAGCGCTTTCTGCGTTGGCATATTCATGAGCTGCCAATCGCTCATTCCTTTTACCAAAGACGGCTTGACTTTTTTTACTGCGGGCGGGAAAGATTTGAGATTCCTGGCCATCCAAAGCCCTTCGTAGTTGGCAATCGTCCCGTCGGTAGTGATGTGCCCCCAGGAATTTTTTGGGTCAAAACCGAGCATGGCTGAAAGGTCTTTCCCAACTTCAATTTCCATGGGCGCGGTTGCAGTTGACGCTTCATAGGCCACGTTGTTCGGATTGTAAAGAAGCGCTGCCATGTAGGCCAGGTTTGCAACCATGAGCGTATCTGAATTCATATGGCCAAGATAGCGTGCTGAAAACCATGGCATGGAAGTTGCCTTGAGCTTTGATGAAAGTTCAGAAAGGACTTCAGATGTCCTGTCCAGGGTTTCCTGATATTTCTCGCTGCGCATTTCATGCATAGAGGATATTTCAGCATCTTCAGGATGAAAATCCCTGCGCCAGTGCATATGCTCTTCCATCAGGAAATTGAGCATGTTCTTGAAATATTCGCGGTTTTCCGATTTCGGACCTAAGAAAAGCGCCTTGACTTCAACATCTTTTGGATTAGCTTTTGCAACGCTAGGTTTTGCATTTTTCTTTTTTTCTCCGGCCATCCCATCACCTTTTTCTTGGCTTAGCCTTGCTGGCCTCTGCCTTCGGTTTTACATCAGTCTCCCCACCCTGCTTCCACTCCGGCTTCTTGAAATGGTAAATAATAAGCGGAACGGCGACCACTGCCAAAGTCCCAATCAGCATGAACGCAACATAGGTGTTTGCGCTGCTTCCTTCAGAAATCTGGCTCGGGGGCGTGAGCGCCAGTAAGAAAAGGAATATCATTGAAAGGAAACCAAATCCTGCGACTAGCCACATTCCCAATTTGCCGCCAGGGATTGAAAATGGCCTTGGCACTTTTGGCTGGGAATACCTCAGGCGGATGGCAGCCGCATACATCAGGAGGTACATTACGATATAGACTGCAGTAGTCAATGCAAAAAGCATCCAGAACGAACTGTTGACTCCGCCAGGAAGCAGGACGTAGACTGCCCCCCAAAAAGTTATCATGATTGCCTGCAGTATGAGCATGTTGGTAGGAATTCCATTTTCGTTTTTCTTCTGGAGAATTCTTGGAAGATTCCCTTCGCGCGCAGTCATGAATAAACCGCGAACAGGCCCAAGAATCCATGTGGACACCTGCCCCATTGCGCCAATAACTATAAGGAGTGCGAATATCCCTACGAGCCATGAGAGCCCCATGCTCTGGAAAATCACCTGAAAGGTCTGCATTATGCCTGCAAGAAGATTAAGGTTTCCAATCGGAACAATCATCGCAACTAATAGGGCGCCGATTACCCCGACCACGGTGGTTACAATTCCTACAATCAGTATGCCAAGCGGATAGTTTTTCTGCACATCCTTAATTTCGTTCGCGTGGGTTGCAGTCATTTCAATTCCAATGAAAACAAATACGAACGTAACCAGGAGAACGAGATTGGACATGGACGATAGGTCGGGAATAAGGTCTGCTATTGTCGGATTCAACGTAAGCTGGACTGGATTTCCTGAAAGAACGTACCATAATCCGCCCAGTATGAGAACGGCTGCCGGAATGAAAGTTCCAATCACTACTGAAATTGAGCTTATCTTGGAATAGGTTTTCATGCCTTTGAAGTTCAGGAGTGTAAAGCCCCACCAAATGACAACGATTATGAGAAACTCGAACAGCTTGTTGTCTGCAAGCGATGGGTCAAAAAGATAGGCAAGTGTTGCTGCGATAAAAGTAAGGATGCTGATGAAGCCGATGGTCATCTGGAACCATTGTAGCCAGACGGCAGTAAAGCCCCATTTTTGGCCGAATGCATTTTTGACCCAGGTATAAACCCCGCCTTCCTTGGGCCAGCCGGTTGCCAGTTCCGCAGAAACAAGGGACGCGGGAATAAGATATAGTATTACTGCAAGAAGGCAGAATGCAATTGACTGCCAGCCAACTACGCCCTGCGTAGGGAAAGTCCTGATGCTCATAAGAGCAGCAAAAGTCAGCAGGACAAAAGCAAGAAGACTAAGCTTAAACACATTTTTAGATGCCATAATCTTACCCCGCCGGAAGCCCAGTAGTATCTGGTTTCCGCCAATATTGGGACTAATACTAAGACTAGAACAAATAGTAACTATTTAAATTGTCGTTTTGCCTTTTAAAAGCATGGAAATCACCAAGACGCTTTATGTGAAAAACAGAACCGAATGGCGGAATTGGCTTTCCAAACACCAGGATGGAAAGGAAACGGAAATCTGGCTCGTTTATTATCGAAAATCATCGGGAAAGCCCAGAATTCCATATAATGATGCTGTTGAAGAGGCGTTGTGCTTTGGCTGGATAGACAGCATCGTAAAAAGGATTGACGATGAAAAATTTGCGCAGAGGTTCAGCCCCAGAAGGAAAACCAGCATACTGTCAAGAATGAACATAGAACGGGTCAAAAAATTAATTGAAGAAAAAAGAATGACAAAACGGGGGCTGGATGCCATAGCCCATAGGTTCGACCCGAATGAAAAGGACGACTTTAAGATTGCCAAGGACATTCTTGCTGAAATAAAAAAGGACAAACTGGCTTGGAAACACTTCCAACAGTTTCCGGAACGATACAAGCGGATAAGGATAAGCTATGTTGAAGAAATCCGAAATTATAGCAGGGAGCAGTTCAAACGGAGATTGCGGAACTTCATAAAAAATACTGCAAAAAACAAGAGATTCGGGATGGTTAGGGAATAAATGAAAATAACCAGAAACAATATCTATTCCGTTGGCTTTCCATCGTATTCTTCCGGCCTTGCCAATGCATCTGCCTTTGTGTGGCGGATAGTCTTGTCTATGTGCTCTGGCGGAGAATATATTGTGTAAAGCTTGAGCTTGGCAGTTTTCGAAGTGTTCGTTACATTATGGCTTGCACCTGCAGGGACAATGGCGCAGTCCCCATCCTTCACCCTGTGATTCACTCCGTCAATCAGGACAACTCCTTCACCGGTTTCGAACCTGAAGAACTGGTCGATATGCGAGTGTACTTCCTCTCCGATTTCTTCCCCGGGGTTAAGGCACATCAATACGAGCTGGCTATTTTTCCCGGTATAAAGCACGCGCCTGAAATCATTATTGTCTTTCGTCTGTTTTTCAAGATTTGCTGCATACCCTTTCTTTGCCATGAAAATCACCTGGGTTAGGATTGCGGACTAAGAATATAAATTTTGCCTTGGTGCGCTGGATGGGCAATAAAAACTTAATAAAATGGGTGTTTATAAATGTTAATAAATATAACAAAGTGATATGTCACACGCGCTTTTAGATTATTCGCGCATAACGGGAGGACGTTTTGGAAACGGAACCGTTGGCGCCAAAACAGCCCAACTTGATAAGTGGAAAGTGCATATGAAAGCAGGGTAAGAGCGCTGCCGTTTTCTTCTATTTCGATTGATGATTGCCATTCTGCCTATCACGATGGAGAATTTTCATTGGCCCCGGCCCAAAGAAAAATGTACGAGGATATTATTGCGGAATACCAGGGCAAGTTTGTTGCCATACGGTCTGATGAACGAACAGCACATGGCGTTGGCGCATATTCCACTAGGTTTAGGTACATTGATAGGAACAGGGAGAGCATTCAAGATGCAGTTAAAACATTGATAGGCATCCTTTCCAATCAATTCAACCCGATTGCAACTGCCTTACGGGAACGGGTCGGTTTTGAAGAAGGAATTGGAATACAGATAATGCCTCTGGCAGCCCATCCATTATTGGTGCCCTACCCGGATAGGACAATCCTCCTTCCCCAGGTTTCTCTTGCTGGAACAACCATGAAGGGGAAAGGTGAAATTATTTATTCTGTTGGGTGGGGGATTGGCGGGGGGGTAGAAAATGCGAGCCACAGCAGATATAGAAACGGAGGCGATTTGGGAGGTTTTGAAATGCCAAATGGCGAAGAAAAGATTTGTGTGGTTGAAATAGAAGGACGAGAAGGAGTATATCGCCATGTTAGCCCGATGGGTTTAGCGCATATCGATTACGTAAATATTGTTGAATCGGCGCAATTTTGGGAAAATTTAGATTTATACGATTCTTTGAGATATGCGCTTGGCTCAATGCTGGAAACAGCCAGGGATGCAGGCACTGACTTTTATTTTGAACTGCAGCTTACTGATAAAAAAGCAAAGGAATGGACAATAACGCAAATTGCAGAACACACTTGGCCCGTAATTGAAAAACCAGCAGGAAAGGAATTGTATGTAATTAATGGGACGGATGTAATTGGCAGCGCAGTTGTTCCATTTTCTAGGATTATAGAATCGCGCCCTGGCACCTTGGGATTCTGCGATAACCATGATGAACTCAAAACGCTTGCGCCGCAAAACCCCGGGGCATTACTTAGCCTTAGAACAAGCCATGTGACAAAAGAAGCATTCCAGTACTTTTCCAAATTGGCGGGGATAGTGCAGAATGGAACACATGCCACTGCATTTGGAAGCCATGTTGCCGGGCTTTACAGATTGGCTGGGATACCAGTTCTTGGAAAGCTTAGAGCAGTTGGAGAAAATAATAAAAATTCAGAAAATATGGTACTTTGGGCTGACGAAGTGAACCGAGTTGGGGGGTATAGTAGTTCAGGATTAAGATTTCTTTACTTTTGGCAAAAGATATCGATAATGCCAGCATAGGAACGCAAGCAAAACGTACATTGCTGAAGACGCCCAACCGAATTCCCCGGTTATCATGTTGCTTGCCTCAGTTTGAATGGTCAACGCAGGATAGATGGACTGTATAAAATAGTTCCAGAATCCGTGGAACAATACTGCGGGCCAAATGCTTCCCGATTTCAGCCTGAGCCATGCCAATACCACTCCGGCTCCGATTACTGAGGGCACAAACATTGCAAGCGAATACCATAGCGGGCCTACCCCATGATAGGTGCCGAATATTATGATTGGAAGATGCCATGCCATCCAAATGGTGCCGCTAAGCAATGCCAGTTTTGTGAATCCCATGAATTTTGACATTTCGGGCACAAGCAGGCCGCGCCACCCAATTTCTTCGCCCAAAACTGTGAAAAGGTTGAATGCCAGCATAATTGCAAAAGTCGGAAGGAACGAAAGTGAAAATATCTGCGCTGCCTTTTCAGCATTGAAATCTCCCAGAAATAGCCAAACCGACCCGAACATTGCCAGGCCTATTGCTATCGGGAGCAAAATGCCGACCAGTTGCCATTTGGTTTCCCCCCAGCCAAAACCGAATCCCTTGAAGTTTTTCTGGCAATAGAACCGGGTTAGGATTGCGGCAACTGCAGGGCACCACATGAGGGCAACGGTAAACAGTAGCAAATTGGAAGTGGAAGTTGCAATAAGATAATAAAAGATAGAGCTTAACCCGAATGCAAGAGCCAAAAACAAAACTACTTCCTTCCGGGCCAATTTTTTGAGGTCAACAGCCATGGAAAGAATGCTAGGAATATGCTTTTTAGGCTATCTTTTATGGCATGAGAACCCTAGAACATATCGAGCCTGAAATAATCCAAAAGTGAAACCCCGGATTTGCTCACTTTGAAATTAAGCTGCCAGCTTTCCACCCCGGAATTTGAAGCGGCCCTTGCTGCATGCTGGATTTTTCGGCTGCCCTTGTCTGGCTTCGGAGGCTGGAATGGAATTGCATCGTATGGAAAGCATAATAGGATTATTGCCCGCTTTCCTTTTTTCTTTTCATGCACCAGCGCCCCGAAATGCCTTATCAGGCGCTCGAAACTTGAAAATTTCTTTGGCTTGACCGCAATGTCTGGGCGGTTTTTGTTCGGAACGGCCATCACTATGGTTTTTGCCTCCAGATAGGTTGGATTCCCGATGGAATTAATTAGCAAGAAATCTATGCGCGATTTTCCGACGGTTACCTCCCGTTTTATTTCCGAAAGCCTGCCAACCATCCGCTCCAGCAGCCCTTGCCCGATAAAGAAATCAAGATAATCATTCATTCTTCCCTGGTTTATTCCAATCCAATTTTTCTTTTTAGCTCCGATTTTATCTAGCGAAATTGCCTCCACCGTATATTTTGTTTTCCGGTCCGTGTTGCTGGCTTTTGAAAGAAGGCAGGGAACATTATTGAAGCGGATCTCGCCTATCCTTCCGGTTGCAGGGCAATGGCAGCGATGAATGTTGCCTTCGATAGTAACAATCATAATGAAACGGTTTGGGCGGGATTGGATTATCCCTTCGACAAGATTGGAATGGAATGGAAATTTCATAACCCTGTTCTCCCAGTAAAACTTAAATAGAACACGGCTGATAAAGAAGCCATGGGCAAAAAAATAAACAAAAACGTTTTTGCATTGGGGATAGTAAGCTTTCTTACGGACGTGTCCAGTGAAATGATATTCCCCATACTTCCCCTTTTTTTAAGCACGGTATTGGGGGCGGGGAAGGAGGCCATCGGGCTTATTGAGGGAGTGGCAGACAGCATCTCAAGCCTTTTTGATATTTTTGTCGGCTATTTTTCAGACAGGAGCGGGAACAGGAAAAAATTCGTTATATTTGGTTATGGGCTTTCGGCCGTGCTGAAGGTCGGGCTTGTTTTCGCAACAATCTGGCAGCAGGTATTGGCGATAAGAGGGCTGGAACGGATTGGGAAAAGCATACGTACCAGCCCAAGGGATGCCATAATTGCCGAATCGAGCACTGAAAAAACAAGGGCGCAGGCATTCGGCTTGCACCGGGCAATGGACACCGCTGGCGCCGTAGTCGGGCCATTGATTGCCTATTTCGTATTGAAATGGTTCGGGGAAAATGGAGAAGGATACCGAACGGTATTTACCATAGCAACCATCCCTGCCGTACTGGCAGTAATTGCGATAATCCTATTGGTAAGGGAACCGAAAAAAACCGAAAGCGGGAGAAAAAAGCTGATTGCAAAGCCAAAATTTTGGGAATCGCTTAAGATGCTGGATGGAAAATACAAAAAATTCCTGGCAATATCCTGCTTCTTTTCTCTGGCCTATTTCAGCTATGCACTTTTGATTTTGCGGGCAGGGGACCTAGGCATAGGGCCCGAGTATATCGTACTTATTTATGCCCTGTACAATGTGGTTTACGCACTAATTTCAGTCCCCATTGGCAAGCTGGCAGACAGCGTTGGAAAAAGGAAAATAATTGGAATTTCATTCGTATTTTACGCGCTGATTTGCATCGGGTTCATATTTGCAAGCCAGTTCTGGCACGTCCTGGCCCTTTTCGTATTGTATGCGGTTTTTGTTGCCGCAGACGAATCGGTAAACAAGGCGTACATATCGGACATGACAGAACGCAAGATACGGGGGATAGCACTTGGGGCATATAACAGCGCAGTCGGAGCAGCCTATCTTCCGGCAAGCATAATATTCGGCGTATTGTGGACTGGATTTGGCGCCCCGGTGGCATTTGGAGCGGCTGCAATTGTAGCAATTATTGCAGGAGTAATGATACTGGCTTGGAATAGCCAATCTTCATTTCAAAACCCGAAGCCTGCGTAAAGAATAAAAACAGCAACTGGGAAAAACACTTGTGGTTAAATGAACGACAAACATTATTTGTATGACAGGATAAAACTAGTTTGGATGATGCCTGCAATACTGGCAGTAATAATACTATGGAGCATAATTTTTTTGGGAACCTATTTTTATGACAGCTTATTCAGGACGGATGCAAATACTGTTCCCTATGGGATTGCCATGACAATAGTCATTCTTTTGGCAGATTATGTGTTTGTCGAGCTGAAATACATGAATTATTATTATGAATTCAAAGACCAGGGGCTTAGGATATCCCATGGGATACTGGAAAAGAGAATAGACGAAATACCTTATAGCAAAATCCAGCACGTAAGGGCAGAGAGGACAATATTCGAAAACTTGCTTGGATTGGTCCATATACACGTTGAAATGGCAGGCGTTTCCCATTCTGAAAGCCAGCCGTCAATCCCGGGGGTCCCAATCGAAGCTTACGAGGAAATGATAGAATTCATAAAAAGCAGGGGAAGCATAGACACTAACAATCCTGAAACCTATAGCGTATACTGCCCGCCTACAAAATCCCAGGAAGAGCTCCTGCGCCTAGTTCTGGAAGAGCTGAAAATCATGAATAGGAAACTTTCTGAAATGGGCAAGGCAAAACACGAAACAAAACAGGAGAAAAAGCCGTTGAAAATGGAGGATACGTTAAGTGAAGAGAATATAAGGACGCATTTGTAGGTTTACGAAACTACTCAAGCGCATTTATTGCAATTTAGAATCCCAAAACTTCATTTACGAATATAAATACTATTCGTCCGGGGCTTGCTTCCCTATTTACTATTAGCAGCTTGTTTACCGAACTTCCGATTCCGTAAGCTTTTTTTGCACGTTCGTTTTCAAGAGGAAGCGAGTGCTGGTATACCCTCTCCATCCCTTCTTCAAGGTTTTTTACTATTTTATGGGTTCCAACAACCCAGATTACTTTCCCGGCGCCATAGGAATAGGCCGGCAGCTGGCTTCCGGATGCGGACGCGGTTATGGCCTGCCCGTTTTCGGTTATTGCATGCACGCTTCCAACAGCAAACTCGTGTGCAGCACCAAGCCTGCGCATTTCCATCCCCTGCTTGCTTTTGTCCATTGAAGAGAATTTGTTGCGCACAGAATTGAACTTGCCAGGTTCGTTGAGCTCTTTTGAAAGCCCTAGCTGGTCTAAGGTTGTAGATGACATGGTCATTACTTCGGCTCCCGCTGGAATTAATTCCAGTACTTTTTTTCTTGCGTCCCCCCTATCCTTAACGAAATAGGAATCAATCCCATTTGCCCTAAGTGCGGACATGACTTTATTCACGCGGTTTTCATCGGCCAACTGTTCCCATTTGTCCATTTTATCACCTCAATTGGATTGTACCTTACGGCTTAAGCGTCCCAATTTGGTAATCGGGAAGCAGCGAGCTTGCGTAATCAGAATGCGGCTCGCCCTTGTTGCCCTTGCTATAGAATGCCAAGGTTGCGTCTTTGCCACAATACGGCAGGTATGCGCTCCCGCCAGGATGGCTTGAAAAATCGCTTAGATCAAGAACTTTCCCGTTTATAACCATCCAACAGTTTCCTGCCTGGTCATGCTTTGCTATTTCATCCATTGCAAATATAGTATTTTTAGTGGCTGGGATTGGAACCGCAGCTTCTCCAGACGGGCTGGCAGCATTTAGGTTGGCCTGGGTATTTCCGATGCACCCTGCCAATATGAATCCGAACAGGGCCAACGCTAAGAAAAATGTTTTTTTCATGAACGGGTTATGGCGTTACTGATTAATAAATTTTTGTTTGAAGAGTGAAAAACAGTAAGAATTAAGTATATCCTATCCGAGCGTTAACTGGGATTATTATGGGAGCCATTGAAGACGCAGTAGGAAATATTTTCAACAGGACAAAGGATACCCTGTCCTATAAGGCAGGGGATGTAGCCGCGAGCACGGTCATAGGCGGAGTAAGCAAGGGCGTGGGCAAGATAACTGGTGCCAAGGAAACCGTGAAAAAACTAGTAAAATGCCCGAAATGCGGGGCAAAACTGGAACCGGATGCAAAATTCTGCCCGGAATGCGGCTACAAGCTGATTGTAGTTTGTGCAAAATGCAACGTTGAATATCCGGTTGGAACAAAATTCTGCAAGCAATGCGGAGAAGCATTAAAGTAGGGTCCCGGTGCTTTGCATGGGATTTAATTTTGATATTGAAACAGGACGCATTGACCTGACCGCCATAGGTTCTAATGGATACATAGTGAGGAAAAATAGTAAAATCCCCATTCCTTCGGCTGAAATTGAAAACAAGCTGATGGAAGAATTCCAAAAAACCAAAGACCCGAAAAAGCTTGAAAAATTCAAGGAAGACCGCCCGAAATTGATGGATGGAGACGCCGTAGTTTGCGGGAAAGACACATCCGTATCAATTTACAATAGCTATAACAGGGGAAAGGACAAGCCCGTTGATGATTATAAATTCAGGGCTTCAAAGCGCATTGACCTGACCCCCGGCAGCGAAGTGAAAGTTAGCGGCATTGAACGGTGGGACAAGACGGATGCAAAAACAAAGGAACGGCATCACGGCGAACTGATAACGGATATAGAACTGAAAAAAGGCTTTTTTTCCGTGGCCTATTCCCATACGGAAGATGCGCTCGTAACCCCTGTAGCATCAATAAAGTTCCTTTTTGACGGCTCAGGATATTTTGATGTGTACGAAGATGCGGTCTACAGCGCCCCCATTGCTTCAACTTCCATTGGCGCGGGCGGAACGGAATACACAAATCGGCTGACCAAAAAATCGTTCGTTGCAAAATCCAGCACATTTGAGGAGATAATAATAACTCGGGATGGGATTTACAGGAGAGGATTAACGCAAATGGACGATATTTTCATTAATCCAATACAGCTGTCCATATTCTTTCAAAACAACATGCGCAAAATGATCCCAACCGGCGCAATTGATGCAAAGGCAATGGCTGAACAATATAAAAACATGCCAAAAACCATGGAGCAGGCGCTTGGGGGGCTCGAAATGATGAAAAATATGTCGCCTGCAGATTTGGAGCGCATGATGGCGATGGGCGGGCAGAAAATTACTCCTGAAATGGCCGAAAAGATTAAGGAACTTCCAGAAATGCTCAAGATGATGGAAATGCGGGGCACCACGAAAGAGATGACAAAGGCAATGGCCATGGGCAAGGGAATGATGGAAGGATTTGGAAGCGAAGGTGCGGAACGGCTTGCAAAGGCGCAGATAAAGGGGCTTGAAATGATGAAGAAACAGGCAGCGCAACCGATGCAGGCCACCACTGCCGATGGCAAGTCCATAGATGTTGAATCATTTTTCAACTCGCCAAGAAAATACAAGCCGCTGACAAAAGAATCGGGAGCGGTAAAGGTCGCCTAGTGATTTCTGATGGCTGGAAAAAAACCTAAAACTGAAAAGAATTCCGTTGGCACCGGCAAGGAAAGCGATGAAGAATTCATGAAGCGAATCATGGGGATGCGGGAAAGCGCAACAAAAAAAGTTTCGGAAGAAATAGAATCGTATTCAAAAACGGCAGAAGTTGAAGAAGTGAAAGAGACTGGGAAGCGGGCAGCAAAACAATTGGAAGAAATCGAGAAATGCGAAGAGATTGTTGAGGAATTTAAGGCCGATCCGCCAATTGCAATTTCAAAGACGATTAACGGGATATCTACTTCCTATGAATATGACCCGAAATACAAAACAAAAATAGAATTCCTGAAAAAGCATTATTTTGGATTTTTGTCCGCAACAAAAAGGATATCCATTACTGCGCCAACTTTCAAGGCAATCGGCAGGGCGTACGTAAGGCGTGGCGGCCAACGGATACTTCTTCCGGAAAGTTCAATCCCGCCCGTAGACAGCATGGGAATGGGAAGCCGGCTCCTAAACCCTAATGATACAGTTTTTGTATTGGAAAACGGAGACGCAATAGAAACTGAAAACGGATCCTATGTTACCATTAATGATTCCCGTGCAACTATTACTGAATCGGGTTCAACGAAGGACAAGTATAACTGCGAGATATTTGTCTATCCTAATTCGGAAGTAAAATTGGACTTGATAAAAAAGGAATCGCATCCCGAACCTGCGTTCATGGTCCCTTCGCAAGTGCCAAATGCAATAAAACGAAATTCTTCGAATACGGTTATAGACTACAATTTTGCTGCGGTTTCATTGGTTAGGGGAATTTTTCATGTTGGAATCCTAGATGAAAATAAAGAGGTAAACCATTTTTTAAAAATGCCGTCAGGATACCCGGAAATAGAGTTTTTGCATTCTTCGCGGATGGTAGAAAACATACAGGACAAAATAATGGCAAAAATGCCGGCAAATGTGCTTGCCATGTATAAGAACAGGCTGCCGCCCAAGTCCAAAAAAGTTTGTGATGAAATTTCTGCGTTCATTGAACTTTGCCAGAATAATTCCATAGTCATTTTCGGGACTGCAAATTCGGTCAGGAATAGGGGCAGCGGAAAGGTTGCAAGCCCCAATGTGCCTAAAGCTGTGCCCGGAGATTACATAATAACTGGAAAAATTACCGTAGTGAATGACAGAATTTACTCCGATGCTTCCGGCTCGATAGACCCGCGAGCAAGGGCGATAATGAAAAATAAATTAGCCATAGGGCGATACAGTGCGTTGCTGGCTCAAAAAAAGGAATACGAACAAAAGCTCAAGGAAATAAAAGAAAAGAAATCCAAGCCAGCAGCTCCAGAATCCCCGGCATCGAAGAAAGAAAAGGAAGAACGTAAAGCTGAACTTTTGAAACAGCATGAATATTACAAACAGGTTGAAGACAAGGACATGGCTGCAGCCGTCCAAATGCAGCTTGATGAGATAGAACCGCCGAAAGAAACCGAAGCGGCAAGGAGAGAAAAGGAAAAAATGAAAATTGAACTTTTAAAGAACCAACAACAGGCTAAACAAGCCGGGAATACGGTGATGATTGATACTATTCAAATGCAGCTCGACACATTGGACCAGAAAGAGGGTGCAACAGAGGAGTACATGGAAAAAATGCTTGCTTGGTGCGATAAAGAGATTGCCAAATTAAAGCCGGACTTAAATTCGAATTTTCCTGGGTATAGCTCAGTAAGTGCAGAGAATTTGATTTAATTTTCAATAATAATTACCTGAAACATTAATTTTGTATTCCTGCATTGCTGATGTTTGCAGTGCCGTAATACCAATCATCAGGATTCAACCAGTTTGCATCCTGAGTTTTTGCAAAATACACTTCTATTATTCCTTCCTGCTCCAATTTCTGCAGTTCAGGATATTCATAAACGTAAAAAATCCTGTTTTGCCTAGCGCCTTGGACAAAGCACCAGACTTTGACTGATTTTCCTGTTCCCTGTTTTATGAGCCTGGCCATGTCTGCGTAGCGCTGGGAATATTCGCCCCAAATCGCGTCTGCCTGGCTGAAAGAAATGTTATAGGGGTCAGCGTATTTGACTCCATATATGGTTACGCTTCCATTCACATTGGAAGAGCGCGCATACCAGACTTCCCGTGCATTCATCATCACATATTCTGGGTATTGCAATGAAGATTGCACGCCTTCATCCCATATCGCCCTTTGTGTTTCGTTAGGCGGATAGGAATAGCCGTTTATATCGTCGAGCAATCGCACCAGGCTGCCATGGTTCCCTTTCCCTGACCAAAAGCCCATGCTAACCTGCGTTCCACTTTGGTTCAGGAGAGGCTCGGAAGCAAAAGCTTCAACGAAAAGCCGCATGGTAAAGTTTTCGGATGAAAGTTCTGCAAGCTTTGCATTTGGATCTGAAAAAATAATTGAAGTAGAATCCAGATTGCAAGTTGGCGATGAGCCATGGATGCCCGAAAACAGGTAGATGCCGGCAGCTAGCAAAAAGACTGCCAAACAGATTAGCGCAAGCCCAGTGTATATTTTTTCCAACCGTTTTTCCTTGTTTTTCATTTTATCCTGCCCGCATAACAGTAATGACATACTGGGAAAACGCTTTTAATGCCGAAAGCCAAGCACAGCAATGTTTAAGTATGTTGCCGCCGAGCGTTTAACGGGATATATATGGCAAAAAAAGTTTCCCTTGATGGATTTAGTAAACTAAGCGGCTGGTTCCTGGCATTAGGTATCCTGTTTGTGATTTTTGGATTTACCCTTATGCTCTCGCCAGTCATGGGAACAATAACGGTTGACCTATTGTTCGGAGTATTGCTGCTTGTGCTTGGTGTCTCTGAAATAGTATTTGCTTCATGGCGCGCAAGTGGACCGGATTCCTGTTCGTATTATTGAGCGGCATCCTGTCATTGATAATCGCAGCAGTGCTTATCTTCAACCCGCTAAAGGGTGCGATTGCGCTTACCCTGTTGCTGGGCGCATTCCTCTTCGTGCAGGGCTTGATAAAGTGCGCACGCTCGATGAAGCTGAAGCCAAATTACCATTGGGAATGGCTGCTTTTCGACGGATTGCTTTCCATATTATTGGGCATATTGATTATGGGGGCATGGCCAAGCGACTCAGTCTGGGTGCTCGGGCTGCTGTTCGGAATTGACTTGCTATTCGGCGGGCTTTCAATGATAATGATCTCGCAGATGGTAAAGAAGTAGAGTCTTCCTTTTCTTTTTAATTTTTTTATTTATTTTTCTTGATTTTTCCTTTATTTTCTATAAGCCACGGCACAAATAGGAATAGTTTTAAGCATAATCTATACTTAATTATAACATGACTCTCCGGGTTTACTGGTCTCCAACACCAGCAAACAGAAAAATAGTTGAAAAGCTTTCTAAAATGCCCCCGCTCAGCAGATGCGGATTTGAACGGCTTAGCGATGACGAAGGAACCAGAATGGGCGAACTGGAACGGGTAAAAGGAAAGGCAGTATTCCTATGGGGCAGTGGAATGGACCATGGTGAAAGCTACCATTTTACAAAAGGCACGGGAATACTAGTCAAAGGAAATTACGATGCCCATGAAGATGATAGATGGCCATCGCATCCCTGTGATTCCCATATGGCAAGAACTAGGATGGATGGGGTAAAAATAATTGTCATTAAGAAAAGAGGCTCTGCAACTGCAAGAGAGCAATTCCTGACAGAGGTTGAAACGGAATGCAAGCCGCTGGGGGAAAATCAAATGGCAGCCACGTTTGATATTGACGGCTTGCCAAGAACTCCGGTGGATGGGTGCCTGGTTTCATATGATGGTTATCATCTTTGGAAATGGACAGATTCAATAAAGAGCTTAGGAAACAGGATATATAGATTGGATGCGGGCGGAGTAGTAAGGAATATTCCGGATTTTGATTTTGTGCATACAGGCGAATTGCCAGAATATGGAGAGGTTGTGAAGTTTGCCTATCTTTATAGAGGAAAAGCACATGATCCGCTTCCGCAACAAACAATCAACCAAATTGCTTCCTATGCAACTAACATATATGCGGAACTTATTGGAACATTTGAGAGATTTTGCCAGTAATCTTCCGGCTTAGAAAACTTATTATATATCACCTGAAAAGCTGAATCATGGTTGCCAACAAGAATGCTGCTGATTTTAAGGGAATTTCAATCCAGGAGACCATGAAGGAGCTGGAAACAAGCGAGAAAGGACTGAATGAAACCGAAGTGCAAAACCGAATCAAGGAATTTGGATTCAACGAAATAATACCAAAGGAAAAGAGCAAGCTGGAGGATTTCCTATCTAGGTTTTGGGGGCCTATTCCATGGCTTCTTGAAATTGCAGCTTTGCTCTCATGCATGGTCGGGGAAGTATTTGACGGCCTGCTTATTTTCATCCTATTGCTTATGAATACCGTAATCGGGTTTGTTGAAGAGCAAAAATCCCACAAGGCACTCGAACTTTTGAAAAAGAAGATGAAGATAAAGGCGCAGGTTTTGCGGGACGGGAAATGGGTTACTAAAGAGTCGCGGGATTTGGTTCCGGGAGACGTTATTCTTGTAGGGCTAGGCGACCTTGTCCCTGCGGACGTAAAAATAATCAGCGGGAATGTTTCCGCAGATCAATCTGCATTGAGCGGGGAATCGCTTCCAGTAAACCTGAAAGAAGGCGACCTGACCTATAACGGCGCAATAATAAAACGCGGGGAAGCAAGGTGCGTTGTAGTAGGAACTGGGAAAAACACTTATTTTGGAAAAACAGTTGAGCTAGTAAACATTGCAAAGCCGAAATCCAGGCAGCAGGCAGTAATGCTCGACATCTGCAAATACATGATATACCTTGGCGCGATAGTCTACATAATAGTCTTATGGCACGGCATAAACATACACGCGGGAATGCTGACTCTAATGACGTTTGCAGTCCTTTTCATAGGCGGCGGAGTGCCAGCAGCCCTGCCAGTCATGTTTACCGTATCCCAGGCGACTGGCGCGGGAGAGCTGGCTGAAAAAGGGATACTGGTCACCAGGCTGGACTCGATAGAAAACGCAGCTTCCGTAGAGGTATTGTGCTTAGACAAGACAGGAACGATAACCAAAAATGAACTGGAAGTGAGTGAAATAATTCCATTTGGAAAATTCAGGAATGAAGATGTTGCGCTTTATGCAGGACTAGCTTCTTCAGAAGGAAGCAAGGATGCGATAGATGCGACTGTGCTCGGGCACGCAAAGAATGTAATTGGCGACAGGCTAAAGCAATACAAGCAAGTTTCATTCGTTCCGTTCGAGCCTGCAACAAAAAGGACAGAAGCAATTATTGAACTGAAGGGAAAGAAAATCAAAGTAATGAAAGGGGCGCCGCAGGTCCTTATTGCTCTTTGCAAAAAAACAGACAAGAAAACGATTGCACAGGCAAACAAGCAGATAGATGGCCTTTCGCTTAAAGGGTGCAGGGCGCTTGCAGTTGCAAAATCAATCGATGCGAAAATGAATGAATTTGAACTTGTTGGGATTCTGGCACTGGCAGACCCGATAAGGCCGGATACTTCAGCAATGATAAACGACATGAGAAACGCGGGTATCCGTCCGATGATGATAACTGGGGACAATATCGCAGTTGCAAAGGAAATTGCAAAACAAGCAAATATAGGAAACGCAATTGCAAGGATAAGCGAGCTCAAGGCAATGGGCGAAGAAAGGATGAAGGAAGCGATAGAAAAATTGAATGGCATTGCGGAAATTTACCCTGAAGACAAATTTTCTATAGTGAAATTATGGCAGTCCCGAGGAATGATGGTTGGGATGACAGGCGATGGAGTAAATGATGCTCCGGCATTGAAGCAAGCGGAAATGGGAGTTGCAGTCAGCAATTCTACCGATGTCGCAAAAGCGGCCGCAAGCATTGTGCTTACCGAACCCGGGACAAGGCTGATAATAGATGCAGTGAAAACAAGCAGGCAGATTTACCAGAGGATGCTAACTTGGGCAATAAACAAAATAACTAAATCAATCCAGTTCTTAGGTATAACGACCATAGGGTTCTTCTGGTTTGAAAGCATAGTAATTTCGATAACCGGCCTGATGCTCATAGTGTTCGTGAATGATTTCCTTACGCTTGCGCTTGCAAAGGATAACGCAACATCGACTTCCAACCCTAACAAGTGGAATGTGAAGAACCTTTCCATCGCATCCGGCTTCCTTGGCGTGCTATTCGTGCTTGAAGGAGTTGTGCTCATGTGGATTGGAAGGGATTATTTCCACCTTACGCTGGAGGGAATCCAAACCTTAATTCTTTTGCTATTCGCATATACGACGATGTTCAGGATACTAATAGTACGGGAAAGGGGCCACTGCTGGGATTCAATGCCAAGCAAGACAGTGATTTTGACCACTGTAATTACGGTGGTTTTCTTCACATGGATTTCTATAGATGGGGTGTTATTGAAAGGGCTGCCAGCGAACATGGTGCTGTTTGCGCTTGGATTCTGCGCTGTTGCAACGTTCCTGATAGACATTCCGAAATATTATGTTTTCAGGAGATTGGGGCTGTAGAAACTGAAGGTGCGCATCAGCGATTTGCTGGAACCCAGTTCTTCCTGAATTTATATATCGCCAGCGGCAGCCCTCCAATCAGCAAAATTGAAACGAAGAGAACGGCTTCATAGGCAAAAACCATTTCCTTCGGGAGCCCGGCTGGCGGGAAAAATCCCACAATGAAGCCTGCAAGGGTTGAAACAAACCCGACCCCGGCCACAAGCCAAACACCTAGCTTGCCACCGGGAATTGAAAACGCCCGCTTGGCATTTGGCTGGGAGTAGCGCAGTTTTATCGCTGCTGCAAAAAGAAGCAAATACATGATGAGGTAAAGGTGGGTATAAAGGTCGGTAAGGAACCAGTAGAAGAGCTCGGTTGACCTGAAGACAAGGAATAGGAGGGCAACCAACGTAACTGCAATTCCCTGGACAAAAAGGATATTTGACTGCACCCCATTCTCATTCTGGTAGCTGAAAAACTTCGGAAGATTCCCGTTTTTTGCTGCAATCAACAGCCCCTTGCTCGGGCCGGAAATCCATGAAACAACCTGCCCGACAAGCCCAAGGCAAATCATTGATGCGATTACTGGAACAAGCCCAGTCCTGCTAAACGCAGAGAGAAACCCTTTTGCGGCCTCCATCAATCCAGTCATCAGGTTAAGCTGGGAAGAAGGGACAAGAATTGCAATTGAAAGCGTGCCAAGCGAAAAGAATACAAATGCCAAAATCGCGGAGATAAATATTGCTTTCGGATAATCCTTTGCCGGATTCCTAAGGTTCATTGCACGCACGGCATGTACTTCCATGCCTGAATAGGAAGAAAAGACACCGATTGCAAATGCAATGCTGCCAATGCCAGTAAACGTTGGGATTATGGCGGACAGGTCCAAACTGGCATAGGACGGCTGGCCAAGCCTAAGCCAGTCAAGGGCAAAGAAGATGACTAAGAATGCTGGGAGCATTACCCCGACAACAGTGAGGACGGATGTCAAATTCTTGGCAAGTTCAAAGCCCCGCAGGTTCACAACTGTCGCAATCCAATAGACCGAAATTATTACGGTCGGAATAAACCACGGGCTGCTGGTAATAGACGGGCTTACGAATATGAATGAAAAGGTTGCTGCAAAAAATGAAAGCGCAATGGGATACCATAGTATGTTTGGCGCCCATTGGAGCCACACAGTAAGGAAGCCGAATTTTTCCCCGAACGCTTCCTTTGCCCACCCATATACCCCGCCGCTTTTAGGCCAGCCGGTGGCAAGCTCTGCGCAAACCAAAGAGATAGGGATAAGAAAACAAACGGCTGCGATGGCGTAGAAGAATATGGATGAAATCCCGTAGCTTGCAAGCAGCGGGAGCCCCCTAAGACCAACGACTACTGAAAAATTGAGCAGGACAAGCGAAAGAACGCCCAGTTCCTTGATTTTTTTTGGGACCATAGTTTTCTTTCCAGAAGTTAAGCTTATATGTTTAATCGGTCCAGTAGGAATATGGCCGTTCCAAAAAATAATGATGCAGAAAACGGGAAGGAAAAAAAAACCCGCACCATACTCGCAGGAGTTTTAGTATTGGCAATGCTTTACCTTGTTTTAACCGCATTGTTTGGCTATTTCAACGCATTTTTTGTCGCCATATTCTCCTATATCTTCCTTAAGCCAGTCTATTCATTTATCCGAAAGCATGGGCTCGGAAAAACTTCTTCGGCCCTGCTTTCAATGACAATGGGAATACTCGTAGTTGGAATACCGGCAATTATTTTTTTCCAAATACTTATTTCTGAAACTTCAAGCCTGATAAGCCCGGCTTCTGAACAATATTACATGACAATAATAAATCAAAACCTGGCCACACTAAAAAATACATTCCCGGGAATTGAAATAAGCGATGCGCTTAAAAATGGAATAACCAGCCTTGCATTCCAGGCGGTTGGCGGGTTTAAAGACCTAATTCTCACTTCTATTCAAAGCATCGGGGAGCTCGCCCTTCAAAGCTTGGTGGCGATATTTGTCATATATTACCTTCTTGTAAACGAGGATAACGTTGGCAAGCTTGGAAGAAAACTTATTCCGTTCAACCAGAAGAATACGGATAAATTGATAGACGAATCCAACCGGGTGACCTATTCCGTCCTTATGTCCATGGGAGTGATGGGAGTCGTCCAAGCATTGCCTCTTACGCTCGTTTTCATGTATTTTGGGGTTCCGGGGGCAGTATTCTGGGGATTCATGGCATTAATCCTTACATTCATCCCGTTTGTCGGGATTCCAGTCGTATGGATTCCTATTGCGCTCGGAGAATGGCTGGGGCACAATGAATCGGCAGCAATAGGAATAGCCATAATGGGAATAATCTTGGCAGTGGTGGAAAACTGGAGGCCGATAATGCAAAAGTACCTGGGCCAGGTCCATCCACTGGTAGCACTTCTTGGGGTTGTAATTGGAATAGCAAAATTTGGGATTTTAGGCGTGCTCATAGGCCCGCTTCTCCTAAGCTATACCTTGCTTGCGGTTGGCATGTTCAAGGAAGAATACCTATAGCAAACACAGTTTGGAGAAGATTGGGCACTCGCCATTGCAACGGATATATTTTATAATACAAAGCAGTAATGGAAGCATGCGCATAAAATCCAAAAAATCTGCATTTGGGACAATTATTTTTGCATTACTATTCATGCTATTTTTATCTGCAGGATGCTGCGCATACATAAATGACATTGTTACTCCTACAAACAAAACTACAACTGGCGGAAATGGCAATGGAATTACCGAGGCAAACCGGCCGCCAGTAGTAAATCTGACATTGAATTTTACAAGCGGACCTGCGCCATTCTCGTCCCATTATACTTACCGATGCTATGACCCGGATGAGAATCTTGCATTCTGCGAACTCATGCTGGACGGGGAGGTTTACGCCAAAGGAAATAATCAAAGCGCCATATTTCCGGATGGATACAAATATCCTGATTTTTACTGGGCTGCAATGGAACAGCTTGGCAACCATACGCTTACCATATATGCCATGGACAGCGAAGGAATGAATGCATCGAAAGAAGTTGAATTCGTGGTGCTGTCTGGCGAATTCCTTGACCAGCCGGGATGGTATAACTGCAATGAAAAATCAGCCTATCCCCCATGCGATTATATGTATTATGGATATTGCGATAAAATAGTTCCGCGGGATGTCGTAGTCAGGGAAGCGGCTGCCGACGCAGTTTCAAAACATCCGGGCGCGTTTTCAATCAACCAGCTTCTTGATATTTATGATTGGATGCATACGAACGTATTCTACCATAATGTTCCGATAGACATGTGGCCGCCCTACCCGCCGAGCGAAACATTGACAACCAAATCCGGGGACTGCAAAAATCAGGCGGTAGTCATCGCATCCATGGTTGAAGCAATTGGAGGCTCTGCCCGCGTCCTCTACATACCCGAGTGCAGGCATGCATTTGCCGAAGTATACCTGGGCAATAACCAGGATGTTGATGAACTCAACAATGCAATTTGGGCGCACTATCCGCAAGCCAAGGGAAAGAGCACAAATTGGCATTATTCCAAGAACGAAAATAATGAGACGGAAAACTGGTTCATTTTCGATACGGCCGGCGGTTGGTTCCCAGGCAATACCATCCCGGAATGCCTAAATGCATCAAGAGTATATGTACTGATGGACTGCTTCCGCGACCCGACAGAACTTAACGCCCCGGAAATACAAGGAACGGAATATGGGCCGTACATAAGGCAAAACGACACGCAGATAATACAGCCTGGCTGGAGCTATAATTACTGGACAACCCCGTGGATTAGCAGCAACCCGGAATACGAATGGTGCCACTATAAGTTGAATATAAAATCACTTTCCACCAAGCCCATGGATTGGTATTTGACCAATAAGGCAGGGTATGACGCGCATCAGAACTACCAGGGTTTCAACTATTATTACGGGGAAGAACAGGTCCAGAAAACAGACTATGAATTTGACTGGGACAACGCAAATCAGTTTTATGTAATTATTGTAAATAATAACGCGGATTCTGCCATAACCGTAAGGACGGAAATAACGGAAACCTGCCACAAGGGATAACAGACATTGTGCGTTTATTTTGTTTCCTTTATCAAAAATTCCATGCACTCTTCCAGCTTTCCTCTTTTTGAGTTCCATTTCCTCACAATATTCCGATAGGATTCGAGCTGGCTCGCGTATTCTTTTTGGTCGAGATGCGAACCGAATGCCCCAAACATTAATTTCGAAATCGGATGACAAAATGCCCGCGAAACTACTTTTCCGTCCGGTCCCATCGGATATTTCCTGCACCCGTAGGGCTCGAAATCGTGGATTTTACAAAGATTATCCTTTCCAAGGAAGCAGCAGGTATGGGAACGCAAAGCAAGAATATGCTCGTGCATTATGCCCCTTGAAGCGCCAGTGCCTTTTCCACCCGGCCCATAGCATTCCAAAACAGTTGAATTATCCTGGTTAAGAAGCCGGGCTGGGACGATAGTTGCAAATTCCTCCGGCGTTTTCCCGGTCTTGCTTGCTATCCGAACCACGTCAAAAGAAGTGACAGTTATGGTGCAATCCTTGCAGCAATTGGCATTGCAAAACGAGCATGGATTGAAAGATGACATGAAATAAGCACCTACAGCCTACAAGCTACTTGCCACTACCCAATAGATACTACCTACCGCCCATGGCCTACTCGCGAGCCAGTTTCCATTATATTAAATATGCAAAGCTCAAACCTTCCAGTCCGTTCAAGCTCTTCTAGAATCCCTTCAACAAGCATTTTCTTTATTTTCAAGTATTTCTCCCGCCCTATTTCAACATTGCAAACCGCATATCGGAGGGATTTTGCATTGAAGCAAAATAATGAATCCTGGAGCCCTTCGCAATTATGGCAGAACATCGAATCCGAGCATTTTTTGCACGCATCCATTTCAAAGCAGCGAACCATTTCGGTTGAGAAGTAGCAGTTGATTGAAAAGCTGCCGTTCATATTCCTGAAACAGCCGAATGTTCGCTCGTTAAACGAACTCCAGATATTGTGCGCACAAAACTTGGAATGGAAACAGAACGCTATGCGATAGGAGTTTTGGACATTGAGATAGAAGTTTGATTCGACAACATTGTGGTTTGTCCCTTCCCGAAGTTCGCAGACAACCTTACCCAATTGGCCGAACTCCCTGGAAAGCGAAGCAAAACTCGGATCGGAAATATCCAATTTCTTATCCGGACGTTCGAAATCAAGGCCAGCCATCATTTCTTCCGGAAAATAGCGGTAGATGGATATGTCCGGCATTATCACGTTCCCATTGGCAGTGGCAAACATCTTGCATTTTGGCAGGTTTTCTCTCAGCCATGCCTCGTATTTTGAAAGCGGGGACAGCGGCTTGCCGAAAAGCATTTTTGTAACCTGCTGAAACGCCATTTCCGCTTCCTGAGAGCCTGCACCCATCAGCTTCCACCCTGCAATAGGTCAAGCAAAGATGGCAGCCGTTTTTTAGATTCAAGCTCCCCGGCCATCTGCTCAATCAATCCTTCCTTTAGTTTCAAGTACTGGCTTTTCTCAAGTTGGTTGTTCCCGACCATATTGCTTTTTGAGCGCTGGTCAAAGCAAAAAAGCATTTCATGAGAGCTCTTGCAGTTGTTTGAGTAGTAGCAATCAGATGAGAAAAAAACAATGTCAGTCTCAAAGCAGCGCTGGGAATTGTTATTTTCACATACGTTAATGCAAAACCCGCTTTCCCCAAGGCAGGAAGAGCCGAACATATACTTGCTGTCCCGCAACAGGCTGGAGTACGCAACGTATTCGCAACGCAGGATTTCTGATGATGAATAGACTACCGAAGAATCGGCAATATTCTCGCTTTTTTCTACGAATTCTGATTTCCCGATAACCTTGTTGCCGGAATAATAGCATATTTCCCGCGCCGCATTGGCAAGCGAATCTATGTCCTTTATATCGTCGGCATTGATTGGCTTGGATTTGACAGCATCCGCTGATTTTCCAAACGCTTCCGGATAATCTACAAACCTTGCTCCTTTGCTATATGGCGCAGTATAATGGATGTCTTTGCCAGAAACGGATTTTGCAACGCTTACTTTTTCATTATACGTCCTAAGATAGTTTTCAAATTCCTGAAGCTCGCCAAGCTCGCGCTTGAAAAGCACCTTGCATACGGATTTGAACGCTTCGTTAATATTCATCAATAATACCAGAAAGGACAGGTTTACGGTTTTGCTGCACAAGTTCCGCCAGCGCATTTATCATTTTTGCAGGTTTCAAGCCTCTCCTCAACCTTTTTCCAGTTTATAGCCTTGAAAAACGCATTTATATAATCCGCCCGCTTCAGCCCGTAATCCAGCATGAACGCATGCTCGAAAACATCCATAACTAGCAGCACCCTAGTTCCGACCAAATTGCCAACATCATGCTCGTTTATCCATACGTTGAACAGCCTGTCTCCGCATTTATCGTAGCATAAGACTGCCCATCCAATCCCGCGCATTGCGCCAGTTGCCCGGAAATCCTTTTCCCAGTTCTCAAAGGAGCCGAATTCCAAGGATATTTTTTTCATGAGCTCACCATCGCCAGCTAACAGTGTTCCGCCCTTAGCCATGTTCTTGAAGTACATCCTGTGGAGCTTCATTCCGTTGAATTCCCAGCCGAATCTTCTCTTTAGCTCTGCATATTCAGGGGTTGCTGTTTTACTTTCCTTAACCATTGCCAATAGCAAGTCGGAAAGCTTGTTTACATTCGCAACATAGCCTTGATACAATGTAAAATGGTTCTTCAGCAGCTGATCGCTGAACCCTTCTGTTCCCAACAAATTATCAAAATTTTGCGCTTCGTATGCCATATGTTTCACCTCAGTAGTAGTTATATTTTTCCAACCAAATCCAAGCTTGGCGCCAAAGTTGCCTTTCCCGGCTCCCAGCTTGCAGGGCAAACTTGACCCGGATGCTCACGTACGAATTTTGCCGCCTTTAGCTTTCGCAATATTTCCTTTGCGCTCCTTCCAATGCTATTGTCATGAATTTCCATGCATTTCAAAACACCGTCCGGGTCTATTATGAATGTTGCACGCAGCGATAAACCTTCGTTTTCGATGTATGTCCCGAATTCCCTGCACATCTTTCCCGTAGGGTCTGCAAGCATGGGAAATTTGATTTTTTTTATTGCCGGGGACGCATCATGCCAAGCCTTGTGCACGAAATAGGTATCTGTGCTTACGCTCATTATTTCCGCATCCTGTTTCTTGAATTCCTCGTAGTTATCAGCCAGCTCTTCCAGCTCGGTCGGGCATACAAACGTAAAATCCGCCGGATAAAACGCAAGGACCAGCCATTTTCCTTTCTGGCTTGACAGGTTTATTTTTGTATTTTTGCCGGAATAAAAAGCATCCAGTTCCATGTCTGCTATTTTTTCCCCTATTCTTATCATATGCTCACCTTTATGTTTCCTATAATTAGCAGGGAACCATGGCAGTTCAAGTATAAAAATATTCGTATGGAAATAGGATTATGGGCGAAAATTCCGAAAAAAAAGTATTGATAGTCGGGCATTCCTGGGCATTTGGAACGTTTTCAAATTATAATGAATGGAAGGAGTACTTCAATGGGCTAATGGGACAATCGGTAAAATTGGAAGTTTGCGCAAAACCAAACACAAGCATAGGCTGGTCTACCGAACAGGTAAAGGAAAGAAAAGGCGCGGATTTTGTACTATTATTCACAGGAGTAAACGATGTGGATTTTACGAATCCGGACGTTTCAAAAGTATCTGAACAGGTTTTGGGTGCGTTTGAAAAGATGATAGCGGCAGCAAAAAAGAACAACCCGGATGCGCAAATAATAGTACTGTCAATACCGCACTTCAATCGGGCAGAACGGCATATTGCAGAAATAAACAAAAACTTCCCAAAATTGCAAAGAAAAATGGGTTTTTCTTTAGTTGATTTGACCGGCCCGCCATTTGCGATTCCACTCGATAAGACCACGGAAGGCGGAAGATACCTGCATCCTGAAGACGGTTATGCAAAATTACGGGAATTGCTTAAAGAAAACCTGCCGGATTATGTAACTCTTAAAACTGCTGGAAATGAGCGTAAACGAAAGGAAAAAGCGCTCTAGTGGCTTATCTCTTGCTCTTTTTGCTGTCTTCAATGAACTGGGCAATTCCCTTATCGGTTAACGGGTGTTTCCAAAGCTCTTCGTAAACTTTTGGCGGGATTGTCGCGATATCCGCGCCCATCTTTGCCGCAGTTTCCACATGCTTTGCCGAACGGACCGAAGCAACAATTATTTCAGTATCGAACATGTAGTTGTCGTAGATTTGAACGATTTCCTCAATTAGTTTCATTCCGTCCTGGCCAATATCGTCCAACCTGCCAACGAATGGTGAAACATAGCTTGCGCCCGCCTTTGCAGCCAGCAGTGCCTGAGCCGCGGAGAAGACTAGAGTTACGTTGGTTGCAATATCTTTCTTAGAAAGAATCCGGACTGCACGAAGACCTTCTTGAGTCATCGGAACTTTCATCACGGGATTTTCCGCCCAGGACTTGAATTCTTCTGCTTCTTTTACCATTTCTTCAGCAGTCATGCCGATTCCTTCGATGGAAATAGGGCCCTTGAACAACTTGTTAATGTCTGCTATTGCCTGCTTGTGGGTTTTCCCGCTTTTCATAATGAGCGTTGGGTTGGTAGTAATCCCGTCGCACATGCCAAGCTCGATTGCCTTTTTCAACGCATCCGAATCCGCCGTATCAAGAAAGAATTTCATAGTTTTTCACCGCATGAAAATAATTATTGCTTTTTATTCTTAACCGCTCTTCTTGTTTTTAACTGCTTCCCTTACTGTTTCGGCAATCCCTGCCGCATCCAATTTGTATTTCTTCAACAGCTCGCTCCCAGTTCCGGATTCGCAAAACCTGTCGTAAATTCCGTGAATCTTTAATTTGCCTGGGCAGTTTTTCTGTGCAAGCACTTCTGCAATCGCACTTCCCATACCTCCATGGACTTGGTGTTCTTCAACACTGACAATCAATCCGGTTTTCTTTGCCCATTGGATTACGGCATTGGAATCAATCGGCTTTATGGTGTGGCAATCAACA
>JBAYGV010000002.1:0-13705 GCA_041666445.1 Candidatus Micrarchaeia archaeon
AGCGTTGACCTTGATTTTGTACCAGTGGATTTCAAAAACGAAGAAGAATATGCAAAAATGCTGAAAGGCGAACTTTCAAAAAAAGGCTACCGTGCCGCACGTTCCAAATTTACAAACCAGTTTGTAATCAATTTTAGCGATACGACAATAAAGGTTGAAATATTTGTCCCAGAAAAAACAAAGCCAACCAAACCCGTAGAATTTGAAATTGGAGGAAATAAAATTCTTGTCGCATCCATAGAAGACCTTTTACAGATGAAAAAAGAGACGTACGCGACACGAAAGATGGCAAGAGACCTTTACGATATATACTGCATAAGCAAAAAAGACGGGGGAGGAAAACTGACAACGATAGAAATGATAAAAAAATATGGAACTCCTTTGGAATTGGATATTCTGGATAAAATGATTTTGAATGGAAACACTCACAGAAGTTTTTTGGAGGTGATTGCAAATGCTGCCAAGGCAAGTAGTGACTAACTCTTCTTTATTGTCAGAAGGATTTACCCGCAAGGAAATAGAGAGCATGAGCGCGGGTTTGAAGTTATTTCCGACACCGTTCAAGGGTATATATTATACTCCAGGCGAAGAGGAGCAGAAAGGAAAATTCATAGACAAGCCTGAGATGGTGCTTTACCGGGCGGCAAAAAGATACCTGAAAAGCGATTCGTTATATTTCAGCTGCAGGACTGCCGAGGAAAGATGGGCGATAAAATGGCAGCCAACTACTGTAGTCCATATGGTAAACGAAAAAATAAGCCGAACAATAAATTTACAAATTAGAATAGAACGCAATGAAAAGAAAAAGAATTGGAGGGCAAAGAATATCGCAAGGATTCTTTCAATGTATGGGACTAAAATAATCTTCCACAAGGTCCCAAGCATTGTTGGAGCGACGGTAAAACCGACACCCTATGGAACTTATGCTATGGCATCGCAGATAAAAAAGGATAAAAAGAGGTTCAGGGAAAAGGAATTGTAGGTAATTTTATGTACAAACAGGCAATCGTCGTTAGAAAAGATCTTAAGATGTCCGCAGGCAAGCTGGCTGCTCAATCTAGCCATGCATCCATTGCATCCTATAACCTAGTCCGCAGGAAGTTCCCGAAGATTGCCGATGAATGGGAAAGGAACGGGATGAAAAAAATAGTCCTGAAGGTTGAAACCGAAGCCGAATTATTCGAGTATTTAGAGTTAGTACGCGAAGCCGGAATCCCTGCTGAAGTGATACGGGATGCCGGGCACACCCAATTGGAGCCGAATACGGTTACCTGCTTTGGAGTCGGGCCTTGGGAAGAAGAGAAAATAGATAAGGTGCTTGGGAAGTTAAAGTTACTCTGAACTCGGACGGTGTTTTATCATGAAAGTCCTTCTTATCCATTGCTGGGGCGGGAACGGCCGCTCGTGCTGGTTCGGATGGCTAGCTGACCAATTGCGGAAAGAAGGAATAGAAGTACTTGCTCCTGATTTGCCGAATACTGATTTTCCGAAATTAACTGAATGGCTGAAGGAATTGAGAAAAATCGTCCCGAAATTCAAAAAAGAAGATAAATGGATTGTAGTCACCCATTCGCTGGGCGCACCAAGCCTTTTACGTTTGTTAGAAACGTTCGGGCCGGACGAACATATTAACGCTGCAATAATGGTTGCCGGGTTTGCTAAGGATTTGGGAATTGACGAGATTCATAATTTCCTGGATAAGCCATTCGACTTTAAACGGATAAAAAAAGCAGGCAGCAAATTCATTGTAATAAATTCGGATAACGACCCCTATATGGAATTGAGCGAAGGAAAGCGGATTGCTGATGAATTGGGCGGGGAGCTGGTTGCCGAGCATAACGCGGGCCATTTCAACGATGAACGGTTTGTAAAATACGAAAGATTGCTGAAGACAATAAGGTCATTGTGAATTATAAAAAATCCCAAAAATTAACTAATTCTCACAGTTATTTAAACATTTCTGGATATTAAGTATAACATGGATTTCAGGCAGATGAAGCACGGCACAGTACTTCTTAGGTGCCAGCACGAAGACGGAAGAAAGCTTACAGTAAAAACCCATTTCGGCTTCCCGACAGTTATTGAAGAGGAGCCAATAGTGCTTGCCAGAGTAAAAAATTTGACTGGCGGAACTGCTTTTTGCCATCCAAGATATGCGCCAGATGGAAAACAGGATATAATTGAAACCGATGCCTATCGGCATGGGAGAAGCATAGATATGGTGCTTAAGGAACCCGAAGGAAGAGGGAAAAACAGGGTAACTATACTGAATGTGAAAGGTGCAGGGGCAGATGCTGACGAACCTTTAGTAATACACCCGAATTTATGGTGGGACCAGAAGGAGGGAGACCCGATGCCAAAATGGGTTGCCCGAGAAGATGTAGGAGAACAACGATACTGGGGCGCAGTAACCGCAGAAATGGGTAGGGTAGAATTCCGAGAGCAGGTACTTTCTGGACTTGGGATACCAATAACTCCATACCTAAAAATGATTAGAGTGCCCTCTAGTGTAATTGGAAAAATTGCAGAAATTCATGGAATGATGATACCAAACTTGGTTCAGCTAACTCGCTCATTTAGGACAAACATAAGAAAAAGTTTGTTTCATGAAGTCAAAGAGCCATTGGAACTCGTAAAGGCGCTTATGCCCTATTACCGGACGGATTTGATTATAGCTGCAGATTGCGCATTCATTAATGCATTGCTAAGGCTAGCAAAGGAGGGGAAACGAATATATTTCAACGGCGCAATAGTAGACAACCGGTTCATGGATGGAATGTTTACAGACGAAGAAAATTTTGCAATTAGGGATTTTACATTAAGGGAAACTGAGCTTCTAATTAAGGATGCGATAACTGCTTGGTCGCATGTTTTTACCTACAACCAGCGCAGGAGATATTTGGCAGAGTTGAAAAGAAACACTGGATTGGATATAGATGAGGATTCGTATTTGCATTTCCATGAAGAGAGAGGAAGTGCAAATCTAACGTTTGCAATATCCAGCATATTGATCAGTGTGACTATGCCATTTTAAGGCGGGACATAGGGTTTTATTCTTTCCCTGCCTAGCGGATAACGGGGATGTTATGACTAACGCATCTCAGCCGCTTATACGAGTGAAGTATTGGGGGGTTACTGGAAGCATACCAGCGCCGCTTAAGCCGGAACATGTGCGGGCCAAGGCGGAGGCATTGCTTGAAGGCTTGGTAAAAGCCGGAGGGACAAATATAATCAAGGGGCCAGATGGAAGTCTGGATCCAAATAAACTTAAGCTATTTTTAGATTCCCAACCTTTAGAAGTAGTTGGGACCCATGGAAGGAATACTACTTGTATAGAGATACAGGCACGAGATTCGCCTTTGCTCATTCTTGATGCCGGAAGCGGGTTGCGAGAATTAGGATTAGACCTGATGAAACGGAAATTCGGGCCGGAACAAAGATTCAACCCTCTTGCCGTAGATGAACAAACTAAATTCCAGATACACTTGGCATTTACCCATGTGCACTGGGACCATATTCAAGGATTCCCATTTTTTGTCCCTGCTTTTTTCAGGGAAACGGACATGTTCTTGTACGCCAGAAGAAACCATAGAAAATCCATAGAAGATACTTTGCGCGGCCAGCAAGAATTCCCTAATTTTCCAGTTGAACTTGATGACTTGCCATGCGTAATAAGCTACAACGACGTAAAAAGAATGAGGCCAGCGTACATACGCAGTGGAAATTTAGTATTAATGCCACAGGAGCTTACCCATCCGGATGGGGTATTTGGATATCGGATAGAAATGGATGGCAGGGCATTCATAATGGCAACTGATACCGAACACCATGATGTTTTTGACCCAAGGCTGATTAACCTTGCAAAAAGAGCGGATATACTTTACTACGATGCGCAATATACCCCGGAAGAATACCCTGCAAAAATAGATTGGGGGCATAGTACTTACGAATGGGCAGTAAAATATGCGCTTGAAGCTGAAGTAGCAACAGTTGTGCTCGGCCATCATGAACCGACCCATGATGATTTCGCCCTGGCAAAGATTTACCAGCGGGCCCTGGAATTCCGAGATGCTCAGTTAAGAACTGAAAAATACCGAGGAAGAAAATTAGAGGTAGTAATGGGATACGAAGGATTGGTTCAGGAATTGGAGTGAATGAATTAGCTTTGGTAGATTTAGTTACCTGGACCTTTCCTTCAATCTTTTTCTTACGCTCTCGCTTTCCAGTTCCCTTATTGCGTCGTTGGCAATCCATCTTGCAGATTTTGAATCTAAATTTTGAATTTGCTTGGCAACAACTAGGGCTTTCGCGTTAAGTGCTAGGTTCCGTTTTCCAATCTGCCTCAATGCCCAATTGACTGCCTTCCTCACAAAATTCCGCTCATCGTAAGAGTAATGGATAATTACGGGAAAACACGCCACGAATTGTTCATCTTTCGCCTGCTTATCGTGAACAGAAAGTGCTGCCATTAACGCAAAACCAGCCCTTCTTACGAATTCTTCTTCCCGTTCCGGCCATTCAAAAACTTTTTTCCATGCAAATTCGGTCTTGTCAAATAATGCGGAGCAAACCTGATCGCAAGTGTCCCAGGAATCGAAATCTTTTACCCACGCTTCCATTTGCTTTTCGGTTAGCTGTTTCGGGTCTCCGATGAATCCGGCCAGCAATCTAGCTTCATGAATTCCGGAATCCCATAATTCGAGAGCGAGTTGATGGTCCTTGCCAATCCGTTTGGCGATTGTTCTGAGCACTGGAATAGGAATTCCGAGCGTTCCTTTTTTGCTTATTCCGAATCGAGCCATTCCTTCAATGTTTTTCGGGTTGGAACGGGATTTTAATTCGGAAATAATTTCTTCACACGTCATGCATTCGCCTCAACCTACCTGAACGGCCTTGAATTTCTCTTCAATGGCTGGACATGCTCGGAAAGAGAGGATAATGTTTTCAATGCCCGTTCCATTTCAATCGGATCCAGTGCAGCCCGCAAATCCGCTTCGATTAGGACTGCCGGATAGGCATAGCTTTTGTTTATGGCGGAAAGGGAATAGGCAATGGAAGCAATTTCATTGAAGTTAGTAATTGACGGATTACTATTATTCAAAAACTCTACCCGCATCGGCCTGTCCTCGTTGAAGCATTTCAGATAAAATAGGCAAATCGAATCCGCATAATCCTTAAGGTCGCGGAGAACTGCATGCTTTGATGGATTGGAAGAGTATTTCATTGCAAACGTCCTTTCTTTTTCTTTCAATAACTGGTTAAGGAAAACCGAATCTGGCCACCTTCCTCCTGCTTCCTTTCCTGCAATGTCCATGAACCGTCTTCCACGCGAGTCTTTGGTTATTCCGAGGAGTAACGTCCCGCCCGTTTTGCACAAATTATAGAGCGTTCCGTATTTCCCGATTACTTCCTGGTATTTTTCAAAAACTTCATGATTCCCGCTTTCGCTTGGCCTGTCAGTTGCAAGTGGAACAATCGAACCATCTAAAATAAGCGCACACGGATGGAATTTTTCAACTGCTGAAATAGCTGAAGATATTTCCAAATCCAACCTGAACAACGTCCGGTAGAGCATTATTTCGTGCTCATCCAGGCCCATTTTCACTTCGTAAGATGGTTCGGGAAATGCATTGGGAAAATATTCGCTCTTGACTAGCTTGGAATCAGAATAGCTAAAGTTAACGGAAACTGCGCGCCCAACCAATAAATCAATTCCATACATTTCTTGTGCCAATAATCCGCCATCAACCGCACAGATGTTTCCGTTAATAACAGACGCTCCAACTGGGATAGTAAGTTCTTTTTCCAATGCTTCTTCAAAAACAGGCTTGGAATTGTGGAGTGCGACTGCCGAATCCTTTACTTTTCTCTGGATTTCAGAAATATGGCTTGCAGCAGCTTCAAGTTTATCGAACATAGGACCAACCAATCGATTTTACTACTAACGAACGCTACACTACTCTCTTAACTTGAATTTCAAAAATGCAGCAATCTTCCCGAATCCTTTCAATTTAATTCCCGGGTCGTCTTCGATTGAAAAAATGATTATTTCCCCGCGGTTCCGGTCAACGGTTTCAACTACGGCTTCTGCTTCCTTGGATGAACGTAAAAACTCATCAAGCACAAGGAGCTTTTCCACCGCATAGGCTTCAGCCGCCTTCTTTACTTCAGCCAATCCATAAGCTACGTCCCCTTCCTTGCTTATTTGCTTGGTCAATTCTTCAATCAATTTGGATTCATTCGCAATCCTGTCTTCTCCAACGACCCGTTCAATTACCCCATTTTTCATCAGCTCGTTAACTCCATTCCGTTCAGCATAGCTGCAGGATTCGAAGATTATCCTTTTCAACAGCTCTGGCTTTTTCTTGCCCAAGAATTTCTTGAAATTATCCTTTGCAAATCCTGGGCCGGCAACCACGTATTTTTCCTCATGTTTCTCTATGTCCGAGGCAATGTTCCCGAAATACTGCTGCATCTTGTCCTCGTGCTTTTCATCTTTTTTGCTTGCCGAGCTTTCTATTTCATGGCCATATTCCACGCCATAGCCGTGCACCATTGCCGTTATTGCTTTCTCATCATCCATTGCAATTATCCGGAGTTTCGGGCGTTTGGTTTCTTTCTCAGCTGCCTTCAATCGGTCAAGCTGGTATTTCTTCCATTCTTTTATGATTAGAATTTTGTCTCCTGGCTCGAGTTCGAGCGTATGGTAGCGACCTAATTGGACAAATTCTTCCGGGGAGCCACGGACTATCTTCCCGCGTATACGTAATCTGTTCACTGATTTTGAAAATTCAACTTCTTCAACATTAACGGTTATGAAAACTCTTTTCCGTTCTTCCTTGTCGCCAAACTTGACCGAACGATAGGTGCTGCCTTCGGCTAAATCACCCGTGGATATTACCTTGGAAAGGTGCCAAAGGTCTTCGTGGGTGTCTACAGCAACTTTCAACTCTCCGGTTTTCCGGTCATAATGCGTAACTTTCATTGGAATTCACATTTCACCCAGCTTTCAATCACTGGACAGTAGTATGGTTGCTTAGAAGATTATAAATCTCTTCATAAATCCCGCTTTGGTTTATCCCCCACGTCCCGGTCAGGATTTTATTCCCGATTTTTATTGCAGGAATGTAGCGGGCGTTGGACGGGATATTGTTGATGGCAGCAAATTTATTGTATTGCTTAAACCCGTCTCCGGTCGAAACATCAAACCCAATGATTGTTATGTTGCTGGAAAAATCTTTTTGCACCTGGGCGATTAACGGCGCGATTTCTTTGCATGCAGAGCATGAAGAACTGTAATAATATTCAACAACTGGAAATGAGGAGTTGAGAATATCGCTTTGGGCGGGCGGGATGGCAATTATTGCTGTTTTGTTTTCGGGTTGCGGGACGAATAATGATGTGTTCAATCCTGCAGATGCGCTTCCATTCGCCACATCCTCTTTAATTTCTTGCGGGACTGGACTGTTCGAAACGCAGCCCAAGGAAACCAGCAAAAGCAATAGCGATAGGACTAGCAACAAGCGCATGACGTTAACTGGCAAAAAAGGGTTAAATAGCTTTCCTGAGATGGATATCTTATGAAAAAATCTATTATATTTCTTTTTCTGGCATTGGCGATTACAAGTTTGGGTTTTTCAGGCGGATGGCAGGATTCCTATTGGATAGGCCATAACACAAATATCTACCAGTATTTCGGGGTCGAAGTCTGGAACACCAATGTAATGCACTCTTCCATAGACTCGCTCGAAATGGCCAAAGTGGATCAAACTAGGATTAGCAACCCAGAAGTAAAAAATTACGTAATTCAGGCAACCAACTATCAATTGCGGGCAGAAGACGCAAAAACGCATTGCGAAGCATTATACACGAATTTAGCAGACCAATTGTCATACACCGCATTGTCAATTGTTGTTGACCCGACAGGGGTAATCTCAAGGGTTTTTGCAAGCATGGCTGCCTATATGGCAAAAAACAATTATGACGAATGCAAAAATTACGGGAACTATTGGAAGGAAACGATGAATTATGCTGAAAGGGCAATAAAAAAATCAAATGAGATAATTACTGATGATTCCGGCCAGGCAAAGGAAAAACTAAATGAAGCGGCCAATGCAGGGATATGCGATGATGATTTTACTGGGTCTTCTAAAGAGCTGTGCAAGAATGCGAGCTTCACTATAAACGGTGAATTGGCCAGCATGGTCACTGATTCTGGATCCTATTATCTGGCGTTTGAAAATGAAGGGGAAAAGAGCGTTCCAAATATGACGGGCTATTCCGAGACCATGAACTCAATTTGGGCAAACGGAATTCCGCTTGCAGCTTCAGCAGGCAGCAATGCTGACGAATCAATGAAAAAAGCCGACGGGGATTACAAGTCCATAAAAGCAAGCACGGAAGAAATGATGAGGGCTGCAAAACAGTCGATAAGCAATCTCAATGTTGAAAAAGTAGACGAGATAACAGAGGCAGAATATTCTGAAAGCAGCGGGGGAACAATTTACCAAAGATATGCAGAGATAATTGCCCTTGCAGAGTGGGGGGACAGCCATTACGTGAATGCGACGGTAAGCTATTCTTCAGATTATAATGGAAAAATGAAAAATGCAATAAACGAGATGAAAACTGCCTACAAGGAATATGAGCTTGCAAACGGAAAAAGCTCGGACCTTATGGCTGATGCTGAAAAAGTTGCAGATGACGAACGGAATTATGCCGATGGACGAATAAAGGAATTTGAAACTGCAACAACGGATTTCCCGCCATCTACTGCGGCAAAGGCGCTCTATGAGGAGGCAGTAAAAAACCTTGGGCAGGGGGATGCATCTTCAAAAGTTGGGGAAAAATTCAATTATTATAAGATTTCTGCGGCCCGGGCAACGGAAGCGAAAAACGTGAACAGCCAGACGAGCGCAGACCTGGAAGCACAGACAACTGCTGCAAAAAAACAGGTGCAGGACCTTATAGCTAACGCAAAGAAGGATGGGATAGATGTTTATTCAGAAGAATCAGAACTGAACCTGCTTGCAGAAATGATTTCAAACAGCGCAATTGCAAACTATGAAAACATCATAGCCAGCATAGAAGAAAAGGCATGCCTGAAATATTGCTATCTTGAACAAAAACGCGAAACAATAATGGAAAAGATATCGCTTGGCGGAGGAAAGCTGGACGATTTGAAAGTGGATATAGCTAAGTCTGAAAACGGAATCGCAGGTGTGGATGGGAGTCTTAATATTGCTGCGGGCATAGGCAAGCTTGCAGAACTGGCAAAAACTTACCAATACGCAGAGGCACAGGCAGACAAGGAACTGCCAACCATAGTTGCAAACGGAATGAAAACCGACCTTGCAATTTCGGTTGGAGATATCGAACTTGATTCTCCGGCAAACATTAGCGCATCATTGTTTGTTTATAACCCTTACAATTATGACGCAAAAAACGTTGTGATAACGGTTCCGAGTTGGCTGGAATTGCGGGAAAACGAAATAACTGACGGTGCGGAATTTGTAAGCTCGGCCAGCTATGTGAACGGAAAGTTGAATGTATTTTTCAGCTCATTTGGAGCCTATGAAACGGAAACAATAGGATTCAAAAAACAGGAAAAACTGGCCAATGTCTTGAAAAAGGAGACTGCGGCCTATGGAAACCCAGATGGAAGCGCGCACATTGAAGAAACTATATATTTCCAGCTCAGCTATAATGTGAACGGAATTTTTGTCCCTGAAAAATACGGCCAATGGACAATCGATGGAAAAGAAGGGCGGGGGATAAAAACAGGAGAATTGGCCAAAGGCGAGCATACGCTCAAGGGAAGCTATGACGTACAAGATGGATTCTTAATGACGACTGGCGATTATCGGGCGATAACCACCGGGCTGGACAGTGAAATGAATTATGACATAATAATTGACCCGAAAATAAGCATGGATTATGCTTCAGTTTTGATAAATAAGCCTTCCGGCTCGACAAGCGGATTTTCAGTTACGCCCTATTCGGCAGGAGTTGGGATAAGAAATAGGAGGGAGGTAGGAAACGGAATGTACTCTTTTGAAATTACCGGGCTTGAGGCAGAGCAAAGCATAACTCTGCGGGCAAGCTATACGGTTTCGAAATCATTGGATTATGCAAAAGAACAGATAGCGATAATGAAAGGAAATATTGGGAGCAGCATTGCAAACGGATACCTGCTTATTGCGGAATCCGCTGCCAGCCAAAACGACAGCAAGCGTGCGCTTGAATATGTTGAAAAGGCAAGGAACCAAATTGAAACGGAACGGATAGCAGAACTGAAAGCCGAAGAGCAAAAAGAAAAGGCGGGAGACAAGCTGGTGTATGCAAAAGACAAGATAAATGAAGTGATAAAATACGCAAATGAAGTTGGGCTTAATTCCAGTTCAAGCACATTTGCACTGCTGGGCGCAAGAAAGGAAAGCATAGAATCTACAATAGCCGGAAACAACCAGAATGACATGCAAAACTTTGATTACAGCTGGGAAAAGAAGGAGGCGGCAGAGATAAAGAAAGCTTCAAGCGATGAGTACAATAAATTGAAAAATGATTACCTGAAAGCAAACGGCGGGGCAATTGACTCTATCGAATTTGCAAACTTTGAAAGCGCAATGGCAAAGCTGGATGTAAGCGGGGAATTGAAAGATGCGATAGCTGTCCAGAAAAGGCTTGAAGAAGTGAAAGCAAAGGTTGCGAACAAGAGTTCTAATTCCGCTGATGAATACGATGTAGTTTTGGCAGAATCAAATGCCCTAAAAGGCCGGACCAACGAGGTCCTTGTTATTTACATAGCGCAATATGATGACGCGAAAGGCGGGACAAGCGAAGCGCTGTTCACCTATGACTACAAAACTTCGCAAAAGGACTTGAAGGCCATTGATAATTTAATTGCAAAGAAAGCGGATGTCAATTCAATAATCCAAAAGAACGCAGACATACTGGATGGGAAAAACAGGATGGAAAGCATACTTGGCTACCTGACAAACGAAAGTGCGCGGAAGATTGCGAGCCTGAAGCAGATATATGCGGAAAAGATGGGCGCAATGGATGAAAAAAACAGGAAACTGGCGGAGCAGGGCCTGTTGAAGATGGAAGAGCAGATTAACAAGGGGAATTACGCCCAGGCAATAGAAACCGGGAATGCGGTAGTGAAGATACTTGGGAATGGAGGGCAGGACAATAATACTGGATTGATTGTACTCGGGCTCACCGCATTGCTGATAATCGGTGCAATAGTCATCTATTTAATAAAAGGCGGAAAAAAAGAAAAGAAGCAGTTCAGGAAGCTTAAGAGCCTTGATGACCTTAGCCCATAGCTGTGGAATTGGGCAGATGGCCATCGGGCGTAAAGTGATTTGATGATATATGTGACTGGCGCCAGCGGAAGGCTGGGAAGGGAAGTAATGAAAAAAATTCCAGAGGCAGTCGCACTGGTACGAAAGCCGGCCGGATTCCAACGGCAGATCATAGTTGATTATGATTATTTGGAAGGATTGAAAGAAACGCTAAGGGATGCGAAAGTAATAATCCACTTGGCAGGCTCGATGGATTTTGGGAATGAAAAGGAATTGCGGAAGGCAAATGTTGGGATTACCAGGCACATTGTCAATGCTGCTCCAGCTGGCGCAAAAATAATCCTTGCAAGCTCAATTTCTGTTTATGGGAAAAGGATTGCGAACTTGCCTGCAAATGAGCGGACAAGAACAAATCCGGATAGCGCCTATGCGAAAACAAAGCTGGAAGCTGAGAAAATTGTGACTAATGAACGCGGAAATTCGATTGTTTTACGGATTGGAACGATATACGGCCCAAAAATTGCTGATTACTATCGCGTACTTTCAATGATTGAGCATGGGAAAATGAAAACAATCGGGGATGGAAAGAACCATGTTCCGTTTGTGCATATTGAGGATGCTGCACGGGCGATTGCCGGCGCGGTAAAAGCAAGGCCTGGAATCTATGTAGTGTGCGGCGGGAACCTGACACAGGAGGAAATATATTCCATTGCGGCAAAAGAGCTGAAAGTAACCCCGCCAAAAGCGCATGTTCCTGTTGAAGTAGCAATGGCGGCTGTGCAGGTTGAAGAAATTAAGGCAAGGATATTCGGTAAAAAGCCAAAAATTACGCGGGAACATGTTTCCGTGCTTTCCAGCGATAGGATTTTTGATTATTCGAAAGCGAAAGGAGCGTTGGGATTCCGGCCGCGAGCGCTTGCAAGAGGAATTATGGAGATGGTTGCGGAATACAAAAAATTCCACGGAAGCAAGCTGAAACAATAGATATGTGATAAAAGTTCGTTAATAAGCGAAATGGAAGAACAAAGCAATATAAATGGCTGTCCAATAAAGTCAAACCTAATCATTTAATTTGTAAACAGTTAGGGGTTTTGCTAAATGAGTTTTTACAAAAGATTCCGAGGTACAATCGGTCCGGTAAACGACCCTGCCAATGGTTTGGACAGGTTGCGGGAAATAGGCTCTCGCACAGGGTTTTTCAATGCAGTAAATCCGCTAATTGAACGGGCATCCAGATATACGCTTCGTGGAAGCAGGGCAGTAAAACTAGCAGAACAATACCAGGCAGATGGAAGGACTTGGGAACACAACGGAATAGAACACGGGGTATTGAGATATGATATAGGAAATACCCATTCGAACCCAATAATAGTTACGCCGGAAACGGTACGGAAGGCAATTGCGATAATGGCAGAAACCGAACGAATACCATATACCCCTTCTTCTGGGACCCACCCGCTTAAGCAAGCATTATCAAACGCCTATGGAGTGCCGTGCGACGAAATATATGTAGTGAACGGAGTGACAGAGGCCGTAGGAGTGACCGCATTGCTTTTTTCGAACAGTGGCGGGGAAATAGTATTACCAACTCCGATTTATCCGCCATGGGCAGGCATACTTCTTTTGCACGGAGTTGAAATAAAACCTGCGCTTAGGCAAGGCTCAGGAATTCTGGATATTAAATCGGTTGGAACTGCACTTGGGCCAAAAAGCATTGGGAGCGTGATTATTACCGCCGGAAACCCAGATGGGCTTTTCATGGACATAAAAACCGCCGAGGGAATGGCAGCCGTATTGCACAGCAACATGGTTGAGCATGGCAGGCTACAATTTCTAGTAGTAGATGATATTTATCTTGAACAGATACCAAAAGAACAGCGAATAGATTATTTTGCCATTTCCGAACGGTATGGAATACCTTTGATATACCTTGGTGGAATAGACAAGACCCTTGGGACCGGATTGCACGGGGGGCACATGATTTTGCATGTTCCAGAAGCGCTTGAAGGGATAAGAAGTGAGATATATGACAGAATGGACACCATATTTGCCATGTATCTTGGCGCCAATGCATTGACTCAACGGGCAATGCTAACTTACCTGAACGAATACGAGACAGTACATTCTGAATTTGACCCGAATTTTGAAAGATTCAGAACGTGGTCTGCCCGATTTTCCGATGGATTACGAAAAACAAATGGGGTCGGATATTACTATCGCGAACCGGATTTGGGGCTATACCACCTTCTCAGGCTGCCGCCAGGAATCGATAGTGAAATTTTTGCTGCGAAAATGGTTGAACAGCACGGGGTATGCGTGAGCCCAGGGACTCCTTTTGGGGTGGCGGATGGAATTCGGGTTGCGATGGTTCGGGATCCGATGACTCCAGTTGAAAT
>JBAYGV010000003.1:0-13234 GCA_041666445.1 Candidatus Micrarchaeia archaeon
ATACTTTCAAAAATAACAATGGAAAATGAAAAAGGAAAAATAATAATTAGGTAGATTGAACTGCCCGAATTCTTATATTTACAGAACAGTCATCTTCCCAAATTTCCCAAGCGTAAGCTGAAGATTGCTCTGCCATTCGTTGACATAGCCGTTTTCTATGCTTACCTCATCCCCCACTTTCACAAGGTCAATAGAATCGTTCCAAAGAACCAATGAAATCTTTCCGCTTGCATCCTCTATAGTAGCATTTGCCACCTTCAAAGTCCTTCCGTATTTGTTTATTTCCCTTGTGCTGTCGATGCTGATTACCTTTGCTTTTATGGCAACAGAGCCTGCCCCTGCCTTAAGTTCGCTTATCTTCATAGGTACCACTTCAAATGTTTTTCACATCTTAAACCAATTCATTAGCAAAAAAGCCTCAGGAGAGAATAACCAACCGGCCGAGGATTTACGGCGGGTTTTGGGTTAGCACGAGCCTTTTGCCCGAAGGCAAAACTATTTCAAAAGGCTAGTGATTGAACTCCCGGCCTCCTCCTTTCATGTGTCCGACGCATTCGCAAACCGCCCGACGAAGCAAACCAAATAGTTTCGCGAGGCATCAGCCGAAGCGACGGATCAGTACAAGAGAGGCGCTCTACCACTGAGCTACTGAGGCATTGGAATAGGTTTATCATGAATAGTTATTTAAAGACTTGCGACGATAATAATCAGTTAGAAAAACAACAGTTTTACTACTAATTAAAGGTGTTTATGAATGGGAAAATTTCCAGAAGGAGACGCAGAAATCGCAAAGATAGTCATATGCAGGAAATGCAAAACCAGGAATAAGAAGACTGTCTTGAAATGCAGGAAATGCGGATCTATCGCGCTTAGGCCGAAACGAAAAGATATAAGAGCAAAGAAGTAATCGGAATTTCCGATGAACTTGGGCAAACCGCTCTACTTCTCTTTCAATATTTTTATTATTTTTGCAACGTCCAACAGCTCAGGCACTGAGAGAGATTTCAATTTCGAACGAAGATTTTTCAGAAACGAAACGTCCCGTTCAAGCAGCACAAGTATGGTGGAATCGGAAAGCCTTTTTTTCTTAAGCGCCTGGAATCTTGCCTTGGAAAGTGGCGGAAGCAAGGATATTGCATGCTCTGAAGGATTATGGCGCTTGATATCGTTTACCGCACGCTCTAAAAGAATCAGTTCTTCTCCCACCTTCCGTTCAACGATTTCTTTCCTATGGACCGCTTCCATAACCGCATTGCGTTCTGCTTCCTGCTTGCCTATGGCCACGACAGAGCTGGTTGCTTCTCCAACGGATGCTCTTGCCTGCACGGGGGTGATACGAACGACTGCTGTGCCTCCGAACTTGGGCGGCGTGCCGTATTCTCGGTTATCCTTGATATCTTTGAGAACCGCCTCATTAATTTCGGTAGTGATAATTGGGGTGGCAACAAAAGAATATATTGGGAATGAGGAATGGTAGCCAACAGATTCTTCAACCATTTGCTTGGCATAATCTTTTATTTTTACCGAGGAGGTTATTGCCAAAACTTCGGATTTTCCAGTTTCCGGATTGTAGTAGGTAAGCGCATATTTGCGGTCTTCACCGCTTTCTTTTTCCGTAGAAGTCTGGGTAGCAGTAGTAACGGTCCCCGTAACATCAGAAACGTCATCCTGTATCTCTGCCATGCTCAGGCTTTCATCTTTCATTGTTTTTTGCAATGGCTCGTTTTCTTCCCTATTTCCAAAAAAAGAGAGCACATCCTGTTCAAGAAGCACCTTGGTCTCTAAGATCGAGCGCATATCGCCTTCCTTGAACTCATAGGAATACGCAAGTTTTTGAACCAAGTGTTCGCCCATGCAAAATAATCCCCAGGCACATTTAAAAAATACGCGCAACCCGCCAGGGGGTCATTCATCGGCAAAATGCTTCTCAAATTCAAGGGATTTGTCTTTCTTTTTCTTACCTTCCGAATCGTCTTTTTTTTCTTCCTTTTTGGGCCCTTCTTGGATTGGAACGGGTTTTACCCTGGAATTCTCCGCCTTGGTTGCCGTCTTGGCACGTTTTTCACGCCTTAAATCGCCCCAGGCGATTTCAAGCTTTGCCATGATTTTTGAAAGCAACCCTTCATTTCCCTTTATCCTGAATTTAAGGACCATTGGCATTGCGCCGGAGCCTTTTTCTTCCCATTCTTCCTTTTCAACATGAACGCAAATTTCGCAAAGTTTGCGGTTGTTAAATATATATACGATGCCCATTTTTCTCTTGCAGCGGTCGCAACGCTCGTCATCGGATAGGTAAGAAAGGTGCTCTTCTTCGCTCCTGCCCCCAATCTTTTTTCCAGATTCCGGCAATGGCTGGCTTTTCCGTTCTTCGTGTTTCCGTTCAGCATCGCGCAAGTCCATTATGCAATATTGGCAAGTAAGCTGGCCACGGTAATTTTGCAGTTCTGCCATTGGAAGATACATTCTGCATTTCCAGCACGGCCGGTTCATCCCATAAAATAGGCAAGATGAACAATAGGCTTGCCCATCTGGAGCATATTCAACATGGCCGTCCGTCCCGCACCTTGAGCATGGCATGGGCATAATAGGGAGTAGCAGGGTAATAAATATAGCTGATAACCGGAAGGAAACGGCTAACTGGGCAATTGCCTAAACAAAAATGCAGATGATTATTTTGAAACGAACTTGGCCAGGCAAGTGTTGAAAATAGACGAATCCGAGATATAACTGCAGGTAGCTGCAACATTATTGCTGGTTGCGGAAACCAGATAGCATTTGTCTTTCCAGGTCGCAACAGTAACATTTTCGCAATTTTCAGGGGGTATTGGTGCATTCGTTTCCATCATAACGCTTTGGTAATAGCAATTAAACCTTTTTGCGGAATCGTTCAGATAGGCGCATGCTCCCGGGTCGCGCACCTGCATTGCATAATCGACAAAGCACCTTGTTCTTGAAACGTCTGCATATAAGTTTATGGTCGTACAGCCGCTTATGTCCTTAGTGCCTATAGAATAATTTTCATAGCAGGACCAGCGGTTGTTGAAATCGAGGTAAAGGCAGTATTCTTTGCTCCTCTCGCTTACGGCAAAGCTTTGATAGCATTCCAGGGCATAGCTCGTATCATAGGCGATTTCATCGCATAGGTAGGACTTGTTTGTCCATATTGCATAGGTTGAAAAACATTGCCCTCGTTCGGAATTATATTGCAACCCGTCGCACCAGTCCACCCCCTCGGCCAATGCCATGCAGGCAGACCTTTGGGAAGTTAATTGGAAAGAAGCGCAGGGGGCGGAATTATTAGTTGCCTGGACAAAATCCAATAGGCAATCTTCGTTGCCCAAGCACAAGGAATAGTTCCCTGTCGAAATGGCGTAACAGGTATTCCTTCCTACCCCCGATGGTTTGGAATAGCACAAATCGACTTTTGCAAAGCATTCTTTTTGCTCAGAAACCGAAAGAAGATTGTTGCACAGGTCAATTGAATTGCCGGAAATGGCATTTGAGATTATGCATTCTTTTTTCTTGGCTGCATTCAAAACCTGCAGGCACGCCTCTACGGAATATTTGGAGATTTGCTCGAAACATAGCTGGGCCTCTGCGTCATTGATTATTTGGTCGCAGGCATAGGCACTGTGCTGCTCAAGCCCTTTTTTCATCCAGCAGGAATCGTCGCACCCTATGGCCATAGTTTCGTTAGTAAAATTAACCTGCGGAAAATTGATTATAATGTCATTTTTTTTCTGGCCCGGGTTTAAAACCAGGACAGTTACGGCGATAATGATAAGCAAAACGATAATGATTGCGAAGAAAAGGATATTTTTGTAATCTTTTGGATTAGGTTTGGCAACGGGAATTGACCTATGAGTTTTTTTGGAGGAATTAAACTTGTATGACGCCATGGCTATATAAAAAAGTTAAAATTTAAATAGGTGTCCTTTTTCGATAATATTTCTCCGACGGACAATGATGGCGAAAATTTCGGCTTATTTTATTTTTGATTCCGGCCTGCCCCATTCCAGTTTTCCATATCCCGGCTTCTCCGACTTAACGAGCGCATGGCAGTAGACATTTGCGGGGAGCGGATGGAGAGACTTGAACAACGATCCAAAACCGAGTGCCTTCGTCCGCTGACGCTAGCCAAAAAACAACAAACAAAATCAGATTAAAAATATAATGCCCGCCGCTTGTTTCCAAACGGCGGGAATTTAAAAAGAAAGAAAAAAGAGAGAATTTATGCTCTCTTTACAGCCGCAATGAATTCCTTTGCTGCTTCAAGGGTGTCAGCTGCAGTTAAACCGGCAACAACAATCTTCTTGCCAACGGTGACTTCCTTTACAACAACCGGGGTTGCTGTGAAATCAACCGAAGAGCCTTCGAGTGCTACCTTGGTAACTGTATTGACTACAGGTCCACCAACAGTTACTACTGCATCGGTGTCCACTGCATCCTTGTCAAGGATAACCAATGAGCTGGTTATCGGGTAAACAACTGCTGCGTCCAATTCTGCAACATCGTCCGGCATAATCGTTGCGGTTACGCCAGTCTTGTCGACAGTGCATGATGGTGCGCTACCAGTTCCTACAGAGCATGCTCCGACTTTTTCAGAGATCTCCTTTACCTTCACCTTGACTCCGTTTACTGTAGTATCTTGACCTTCGGTCAAAATCTTTGTTATAGTATCCGGGGTGCTTGATGCGCCAGAGGTTGACAGGACAAATTGTGCATAAGCCAATGCTTTTGCTGGGGTGAATTTAACCTGTTCGTCATCAGTTGTGACGTACTTGGTTCCCCTGTCCGAATAGGTTCCCTCTTTGCTTGCACCGGTTGATCCGTGCGGTCCTGCTGGTATGTACCAGACATAGTCCTTCTTGAAGTACTGCTTTCCGCCGACCGTAGTTGTTATTTCATCGTAGTTAAAGGTCGCGTCGGTCATGGTTCCAGTACCAAGGTCCAAACCAAAGATCAACTTGTCTGTGTAGCTATAGGATTCACCTGAACCTGCTTTTTCAGACATGCCAAAGACCCAATCGGTCTTTATGCTTGCATCAAATCCAGCAGCATTGGTGAAGTTTATAACTCCATAGTAGTTGCCTGCAGTGTAGTTGGTGTCGTTCATCTTTGCAATGGTCATGAGACCTCCGCCAGCCCAGCTCTGTGAGTCGCCTACAGTATCATATTTTACAGTAGTCTGTCCTCCAGAGTAGTTCTTGTACACCCAATAATCGTCGCTTGTAGATGACAACGGGATGAAAATTGAACCCGGAGTTAACAAGCTAGAGGTGTTACAAGATGAGTTGGTAACCGCAACATAGAACTTAGATGCAGTTGCACTTGTGGTGCCCGCCATAGTTCCACCGTCAACCGTGAATGCAGAGTCCTTTTCAGAGTTAACTTGCACGTACGGGAAGGTAAGGTTGCAGTATTCTGGCAAGCTCGCAGATTGCACATAGGTGTGCAAATTGTTCCTGTCAGAGCTCCTCAAAAGCCTGAAGGTCAAGCTGTCATAGTCAACCGTGCTCAAACCAGCATAGGTCATCTTCCAGTTCACTGGGTCCTGAATCATTGGGATGAATTCTCCCTTTCTCATGGTACCAGCGTTCGGAATCAGGCTTTCGGTCGTTGTTGTATAAAGAACTACCGTTCTCAACGAGTCGAGGACTGTGTCCGTTGAAGATGCGCCCTTGTTCTTCCATCCTACAGTAACCTTCCAGTATTTGTTGGTGTCGTAGTCTGGATCAACTTTCTGCCCATCGGTCAACTGAATCTCTTTCGAGTAAATTGCCATGTCTGCCCATTTCGCACCGAAGGTATAACCTGGAGCAATCTTGTAGACGTGAACCTTGTAAGTTACACCGTCAACAGTAATGTCCTTAGTTACTCCTGCGTTTGCCTTGTCTTTCTTCAAGACTGCGCCGTTCTTGTCAACTACCGAAATAATCGCAGAGGTTGTGTCTCCGTGAGCTTCGATATCGTCCAAGACTATTTTTACATCGCCAACGTCGAAACCTGAGTCGCCAACGTTAAGGATGCCGCTTGTGGACTCCTTTGCCAATTTAACATAGCCGCCAGGAGAAACTGTCAGCTCGCTAGTCACCGAAGTGGATGGCGGGCTCATCTCGCTGATATACCATGTTTCACCAAGGAACTGAATCTGTACCTTGTGTGTGCTTGTCAAATAGTCGCTGTCTGTAGTTGGGGTGCAGTACGCGTAGAACGTAGAGTTCGCCGGGGTAGTGCATTTCTGTACACCCAAATCATCGGTTGCGCCTTTGAATTTCAAAGAGTACGCAAGGATGTTTACTGGGGCAACGATTTGCTCGTCAGAAGAACCATAGTATGTGTATGCATTTGTCCACACATTCTGCTCTTCCTTGTAGGACTTGCCTGCATAGGTGTCGTCAACTGTAGTCGCAGCTAATGGCGAAAACATTGAACCATCTATCCTATACAATTTAACATAGTCCGGAGCGCCAGACATTGCTGCAGAACCACCGTTTGTGAACGGGTTGCTGTCAGTAACTACATCTGACCCATAGGCATAACCAGTTGTAGACAATGCATTTGCACCTCTGTCCAAAAGCAATCTGTCAACATCGTCGCCAATAAGGCTCGATATGGTATATGAACCCTCTGCTGCTGCTCCCGGAGCGGTAATCTCCAAGGTGACTTTCTTGTCACTCACTGCGCAAGTTCCTGCGCCAGTTCCTGCAGTGCATGTTGGGTCGCCCTTAACCTGTGCGGTTAATTTTTGGGTCTTATACGCCTCATTTGCAATTTTCGCTGCAATGTTCGCGGCTGCAACACCATCTGATGCTGCTGCTTTTTCACCCACTACGACTTTTACGAGCGGTTGGCCGTTGTCGTTTACTAGTGGGGTGTTATAGTAGCTTAGCCCGGCAATAGCCACAGAGCTAGCTAATATTGTTGCTCCCGCAACAATTGCACCGATTTTCCTCAAATTTATTTTCATATATTCACCTCATATCGGTTTACTGCCTTAAGGGCCCGTATATTATAGTTAACGGCAGTATGTTCGCAAGCGCTTTTTTATTTCCAAACGGCGTCCCGTCTGAAGAGCATCTTGCAGGCCCAAAATCGAAGAAAAACATTCTCCGATGACTACGTAGAGCCTCAGCTCTATCGAAGTTAGAACCAATGTTGAACCTAACCTTTATAAAGGTTGTTGTTCAGTATAAACTGTTGTTTATAAAAAGAAGGATGTGGTTCGTCATTAAACGAATTCGATATACGGCTTGAGACGAACTTAACGTCATAAAACTTCTTCATTTCACATCAACTACCATACCGTCTTTTGCTACCTGCACGGAGGAGAAAACAGATTTTGCTTCGTTTTCAAGAATGCTTGCATCGGAAAATCTTGCGCTAACATGGGTCAATATGAGACGTTGAACGCCCGCCCTGTTTGCAATGGTTGCTGCAGTTTTTGCAGAAGTATGGAAGCGCTCCTCTGATTCTTCTTTTTGCTCTTCTGAGAAAGTCGCTTCGTGGATTAATAAGGCTGCGCCTTTTGCCAATCGTTCAACAGATTTGCACGGGAGAGTATCCCCAGATAGAACAACCTTTGCTCCTTCTTTCATATGGCTGACATCGTCGAGCTTTATCTTTTTTCCCGCTACGGAAACCACGCCCTTTTCCTGTATCTCCCTGAACATTTTCCCTTTTAGTCCAAGCCCATGTGCCTTTTTCTCGTCGAATTTTCTTCGGTCTTTTTCTTTCACTACGAATCCATAGGCTTCACATCCATGTTCTACTTCAAACGCACTTATCTCGCATTCGTCATTTTCGTAAAGCAACCCAGGCTTGATTGGAATTACATCCACAAACGAATGGCGATTGATTAGGAGCGATTCGAATTTCCTTGGGGCAAAAATTTTTATCGGCCTCGGAGATGGGGAATTTAATTTAAGGGTCTCGAGAAGGCCGTAGATACCTAGGAAATGATCGAGATGAAGGTGGGAAATGAATATTGCTTTCACTGAACCGTAACCGACTTTATACTTCATCATCTGGCGCTGCGTGCCCTCGCCACAATCGAATAGGAAAAGCTCTTTTGCATGAACGGCTATTGCGGGCATACCCCGTTCTACTGACGGAACTGCACCGCTTGTCCCAAGAAAAGTTATTTTCATCATTAATTTTCACCAGTAGTTTTTCCAGATTTCCCAGATTCTTCTCTTCCAATACTCCTAGTTATTTGAGGGAAGTAAATTAATTTGTGCTCTTTTTTGAATTCGTAGCATTCCGTGTGGCTGATTGCCTGCCCAAACTTTTCTTTTATAGAATCCTGGAGCTTTACGAAATTTTCATAGCTATCCGTTTCAATATCCAGTTCGATATCCGCGCCACCGATAACGTCGTAGGCATATAATACGTTCGGAAGCGAGAAAACGAACTTGATTATTTCATCATAAACTGAATAATCATCTAGATAGATATCCAGCTTGAAAAGAGTATAGCCGATTTTTTTCAGGTCAAGCATTGGCCTTGCGCCGAGAATTACTTTTTTTTCGTGCAGCTGCTGGATTTTGTAATGGACCTGGGCCGCACTTAGTTTTAAGTCGTTAGCGATTTCCACATATGGCTTTCTTGCGTTTTCCGAGAGAATTGCAAGGATTTTATCATCCATTTCGTCAGTTAATTTTTCTGTTCTTGCGGCAACCGCGAGCGGAGGGGACGGTTTTGTTTGTTGTGGTTCGGGATTCAGATAATTTCGCTTGAAATGGTAATGATGGTTGTAAACCCTGAATTTGAAATCCTTGAAATATTTCCTGTATTTTTTCAGTATTTCCATTTTTATATTTTTTAATTCGAGCAAATCTTTTCCAAACCAGCCGAATGCAAAATCATAATTAGGGGACATGTCCAAGAGCCACCAGACTGATTTTTGCTTTTTGTAATATTCCAGGATTTCGTTTCGTATTTCCGGGGTTTCATGCTGGAATTTTACGTATAATGCACCGACCAAATAGCCGATTTTCCCATAGTCAATTATGGAAACATATTTTTTTATTACCCCGATTTCTTCGAGGCGTTTTACACGATAGAGAATTACGTCCCTCCCTGTTTTAAGCTTTTTTCCGATGTTGGCGAATGATTGGTTTGCGTCGCAGTCCAGCTCGTAGAGGATACGCCAGTCGAGCTTGTCCAGCCTGGCAGTGCTTCCGCCATCCTTGACTGTTTCCTGCATTTTGGTCGCCGTTGACTACTGCTAAAGGTTGTTGGGAGGAAGGTCGCCGAAAGTTGTTATATTGGTGGGAGGTCACTTCCGGCTCCTTGCCTGATTTCATGAACGCTTTCGTTCATGCCTTGTTGGTTCTACATAATAAGGTAAAATATATAAAGCTTTCTAATTTTGTAGGACTTTTTAGCTGAAAGTTTAATAAAAATCATAAAAGAAGTTATAGTGGGTGGATGGAATATGGCTGAGAATGAAGGAAATGGGATAGATCGTACTGATCAAATTACTTGGAACGATTTTCAAAAAGTAGAATTGCGCGTCGGACGGATAGTGAAAGTGGAAAAATTCCCGGAAGCAAAAAAACCCGCATACAAATTGGAAATTGATTTTGGCCCTGAAATTGGAGTGAAACGGAGTAGTGCACAAATTACGCAGTTGTATTCGGAACGCGAGCTGGTTGGACGGCTTGTAATTTGCGTGATTAATTTTCCTGTTAAGCAGATTGCAAACTTTTATTCGGAATGCCTAACTACCGGATTTGTTACCGAACGCGGGGTTGTGCTTGCGATGCCGGAACGTGACGTTCAGTTGGGGGCGAAATTGGCGTGAGTAGAAAGATGGATGAACAGTGATACTGATGGTTTCGCTTTCTCCTTATTTTTCTTCCACCTGCAAAACCTTATTCGGACGGGAAATTGGAGCGCTCGAGAAATACTCGGAATATTTGTCAAGCGAAGTACAGAAAGCGATGGCCGTAAAATCTTTTATCTCTGGAAAAGAGGTTTATCTTTCCAGCCCCTACTATCCGAAAAATGCAAGATTCATTGCGCTCGGGGAAGAAGTAGGAGAGAAGAGGACTAACGGGACGGATAGTTCGACAATCGATATTGACAAAATCAAGGATATTGACTCACTTCTTTCTGCTGTTTCTGAAAACCTTGCCTATTGCGGGAACAGCAACATTGGAAATTGCGTTGAAATAGAAAAAAGCGATGCTTGCAACGATGCTTCGTTTATTTTATCTTCTCATCAGGCAATTCGTTCGAAACAATCCGCCTATTGCTATGGAATACGGGACTGCGAAAATGTTTATGGATGCATGCTTGTTGGCGAGGTGAAAGCAGCTATTCGAACGCAAATATCATTCTACTCAGTACGCTGTTTTGAAAGCTATCTTTTGATGAACTGTTCGGATATATTTTGCTCGTTCAACTGCAGGAATTACCATGACGCGATGTTTTGCTTTAACCAAACTTCAAAGAGGAATAGTATTGGGAACAACCAATTGGAGCGAACGAAATATGGCGAGCTGAAGAAAAAATTAATTTCGGAAATTGCAGATGAGCTGGAACAGAACGAAAAGTTTCCAACAATATTCGAACTATCCGGAGAAAAAGAGGCGATAGCGTGATTGACGAAATTAATTCCGCGTTCGGGATTGCTACGAAAATAATTTTTGGGAAACAATTATCCGAATACGATAAATTTGACCAGTGGATTGGAACCCGAACGCCAAAAATCGAAACCGTAAAATCTTCAATCGGAAATGGTTTTGTCCATCTTCCTGATTATGCATTCTTTGGAAAAATACCGAAAGGAAAAGCGGTTTCGTTCGATTTGCTTTCGGAAGTTGAAAATGAAAAAATAGAATTGCGGGACGAAGATTTTGGGGACGGGACGAACGGAAAACGAGCACTCGACGCTATACGGACCGGACTCAAGAAAATGCATTTCATTCCGGATTATATTGAGGGACGGAATATCAACGTTACCAAAAGCATTCTTTACATGAACTGCATAAACGTCCATCGCTCTGTTGACGTATTCACAAGCAGGAATTGCTCGCATGTTTTTTCAGCAATAGATTCCGAATCATTGTTCGGAGCGTACCGGATAATGAGCTCGAAATTCTCCATTCATATTTACAATTCCGGGAACCTTTCCGGATGCTTTGAAATGGATTTGGCAAGGAACTGTTCAAATTCAATGTTCTGCCATAACGTGGAGAACGTGCATAATTCGATGTTTTGCTTCAACGTGAAAAACAGGAACTGGGCGATTGGTAATGTTGAGGTCGGAAGGGAAAGATTCATGGAAATAAAAGCGAGAGTGGTTAGTAAAATGATTGAAGAATTAGAAAAGAATGGAAAGATGGAAAGAGATATTTATTCGACAATCTGAACGCAATTAGCAACGCGCTTGGCTAATGATCAACGCGTTTTAGCATCTCAACAACATCCTGAAGTTTTCTAACGTACCTATCGCTGCCTTCGGTTCCAGAAATAACACGCACAACTTCCGAAATGGCTTGAATGAGATGGACTGTGGGGCATGTGCCTGGCAAACCAGTATGGCTGGACAATTGTTTAACAACCTCCTCCAATTTTTGGATTTGGGGTTCAATCAACTTTCTAACTGGATTGGGTTCGTAGTCAATTACTTTATCATAATAGACATCAACTAATACGCCCCCTGGAACACGTGGATTTCTAGGATTCTCCAAATCCTGAAAGGCCCAGCTTAAAGCTTTTCTAGTTGCTCTTTGTGTTATTGGAGTATCCCCAGGAAGTATTGTATTAAGCCTTCGGACAACATCCCTAAGTGCATCTATTGTTTCCAGCAGAGTGAATTTTGGCGAATCCATGCCTAGAACGAGCATTGCACTCGAATCTAGCCATTTTGAAGAAGCATGCAAATTCAATCCCCTTGAAGACCAATCCGCTGAAAGGCTGCCATGCCAACCATCTGCACCATTCTTGTAACGTTCGGCAGGCTTCACCGTAACTGAAATATTTGGATTATCTTCAGAGCCAGCACCAATCAGAGTAACCGTGTTCTGCGCATCGGGAATAGAATTGAACAAATGAACATAAGGAACTGCGCTGGGATCAAGCACCACTGCATTGGCACCACTATCGAAATGCAACAGCTCAAGCGGAACAAGACCTATTCCGGATTCATTCCTCAATTCAACAGGAACAACAAAACGGAAACGCGCATCGCCCTCAGCCCACGTCAATTCGCCCCCAAGTTTTTGGCGCGGGTCTGTCCTTAAGAACGCATAATCAGAAAGCCGAACCAACCTGCCAATTTCGGATAGATGGCAGGCAGTAGTTGGATCTTGATGCAGCTGCAAATAATCCTTTACGGATAGCAACTGGTCATCCGGACCTAAAAGCTTGCCAGAAAAAACTGAAAGAACACTTTTTTGTGAAAAATAGGAATCTCGCTCCCCGCGAACTAAAAGCCGGACTGCTTGATTATTAGCCAAACGGATTTGTGTATAATAACTTCCCATAATAAAAACCAAATAATGTGTGTACCGAAGGATTTAAATGGTATATTGTTGTTACGCCCCTTTATAAATATTTTCAAGCATAATAGAATATGCTACGGCTCAGCCGTAGACAAAACACACGAGGTGATATGGTATGGACAAGAAAAGTATAAACCAATTCCGGACAGCAGCCACCAGTGTGAGTTTTATTTGGCAGCAATAGATTAGATTCTACGAATTCTGAAGGAACAGCTGCAAAAAAGAAAATCGACGAGCATAAGCTCTCTGAAATCCTTTACCTGCTATTCGAAGAAAGGCTCAGCCCGCGGCAAATCGCAAAGGAGATGGGAGTAAGCCACATGACAATTTACCGGGCGTTGAGCAGGCCTGGATTAGAAGTGATGCTATGACTTCCAAAACACGGCTTGTTGATGGAAAGCTAAAACTTTCCTTTGACTCTTCAGGCTTGAAAAAGCTCAGCTTCAGGGAGCATGGCATAATGGAGGAAGGGCTTTTGCTAGTGTTCCAACAAAAACGCGCGAGTGCTAGAACCTGCTTAAGGATACGGGGAATGGCCAGTGAATTTGACCACCTTCTCGCATCTTATTCTGCAATGCCAACCCTAACCGAGCTTATCCCAAAACTGGAACAGGCGATGGGAAGATTATGCAGCCGAATCGGATTGCTGGAAAATCTGGCAACGAACCGCGGGGAAAACAGCGAGATAGGAAATGTTGCACGGCATGCGCTGGAAACTA
>JBAYGV010000004.1:0-13223 GCA_041666445.1 Candidatus Micrarchaeia archaeon
AGACGTACTAAGATTCCGTTCTGCAGAAAGTTCAAAACCATTTTACGACCAGAAATAACCAATCGAATCATTTATCTCCGAAACCCTTTTATCCTTCTTCCTATTAGCTAATCTATGCCTAAACCAACGAAAATGCTTGCAAGGAAAAAAGGAAAACTAATCGAATGCCTAGCCTGCAGAAGATATTGCAACATACCAAACGGAGAGGCAGGATTTTGCGGGGTCCGAACCAACGAAAACGGAAAATTAAAACTCCTAGTTCACAGCAAGCCATGCGCAGTATGGATTGACCCGATAGAAAAAAAGCCGTTCTTCCATTTCCTTCCGGGAAGCAAAGCCTATTCTATCGGGACGTTTGGCTGCGATTTTGCCTGTGAGTTCTGCCAAAACTGGGATATATCACAAGCCCCTGCGGAAGCAAGGAAAAATAACCCGAAAGGATGGAAAGCCTATTTCGAACGGCTCCTTGAACGCTCGGAACAACTGCCTCCGGAAAAAGTAGTTGAAAACGCGTTGATAGGCGGATGCAAATCGATTGCATTTACTTATAACGAACCGACGATCTTCACAGAGTACGCAATTGACGTGATGAAAATTGCGCACAAAAAAGGATTGAAAGGAGTCTACGTAACGAATGGTTATGAGTCCGAAGAATGCTGGGATGCAATTTCAAAATATATTAACGCGGCAAACATTGATTTGAAGGCATTCAACCAAAACTTCTACGGAAAACTTTGCAAGGCAAATTTAGAAGGGGTAATGGAATCAATTAAATACGTGAAAAAGAAGCACAAAAAAATGTGGATTGAAATAACCACTTTGCTCGTTCCGGGAGAAAACGATAATGAAGAAGAATTGCGGGCAGAAGCAGAATGGCTGGCAAAAATAGACAAGGAAATGCCCTGGCATATTACGGCATTTCACCCGGATTATAAGATGATGGATAAGGAACCAACCAGTTCAGAAAGCCTAATTAAGGCAAGGGAAATTGCAAAAAAAGCAGGCTTAAAACACGTTTATACTGGGAATGTCCCGTTCAGCAATTCAAATTACGAGGCAACTATCTGCCCAAAATGCAAAAAAGAGATAATCAAAAGAACCGGATTTTATGTTAATGAAATAAATATTATTGATGGGAAATGCAGGTTCTGCAATGAAAAAATAGATGGAGTTTGGAGGTAATGGCAACAGGGGAGCGAAGGGTAGCAGAATGTCACATGGCGATATGGTTAAAAATCTGATAACCGATGGAGATACAGGAAAAAGGTGCTATGTATGGGAATTATCGAAAGGATAAAAGTTTGGCTACAGATGCTTAAGCCGGAAGGAACGGACGCAGTCCTTAAGCAATACAAAGGAAAAGGAGACCTAAAAGAGTCCTTGATAAATTACCTTATAGGCTCGGCGATAATTTCAGCGATGATTTTCATCTTATACCTGTTAATATTCGTTTTGTTTGCAAGCCTCTTCGCCCCAATGCTTGCTTCTGCAGGAAACAACGGGCTCACGGCTGCTGGCGGGACATTGCTCATGGCAGTGCTCATTGCAGCATTAGTTGGAGTTGTATGCTTTATCGGGATACCAATCTTATCGTATATTTCCCAGGGAGTATACTGGATACTTGCAAAAATACTAGGCGGGAAAGGAACATATACTGAACAGACATTCTTCGGCTCAATGCTTGGCGGCGCGTTTGCAGTAATCGCTCCGGCGATAATAGTAGTTTCATTAATCCCATGCTTAGGCACAATAGTATCGTTTGTAGTCGGTGCTTACGAACTTTATTTGGCATATAAGATAATCAAAACCGTTCATGGATTAGACCAGCTAAGGGCAGCAGTAGTCGTGCTTTTGCCTTTAGTCGTGTTGGTTGGATTATACCTCTTAATTTATCTTTTTGCAATGTTTTACAGCATTTCAAGCCCGACCTATGTGAGCTAAATGAATGACGATGTGATAAGGCCAGCTGCAGTAGCAGGCACATTCTATCCTGATGAGCCAGATGAACTCAAAGAAATGGTTGAGGGGTTCATTGAATCCGCACCCGAAATAGAACTGGGTGGAAAACTGAAAGGATTAGTCGTCCCCCATGCCGGGTATATCTATTCTGGGCTTACGGCGGGGGTAGGGTATAAAGTTCTTCAACGCTATTCTGATTATTTCAACAAAGCGCTGATTGTCGGGCCTTCCCATTATGCTGGTTTTCATGGAATTGTCGAGTCTGGGATAGGCGCATGGGAAACCCCGCTTGGACGTGTTGGGGCAAGAAGCATAGCCGAAGACGTCAAGGACAAGACAATACGAACATACCCAGAAGCCCATATGCCGGAGCATTGCATCGAAGTCCAGATACCTTTTCTCCAGACCGTTCTTGAAGAATTCGAAATTTATGCGTTGTTGACTGGTGAAGCTGAGCCTAAGGAAGTGGCAGACAAGCTAGATAAAGCACTGGACGAACGCACGGTGTTCATTGCAAGCTCGGATTTGAGCCATTACAACACCTATTCTAAAGCCATTGAAATAGACGCGAAAGCGAATAAGTACATACCGAAATTAGACATAAAAAACGCTGAGAAATCGCTTGACGCTTGCGGAAGGACAGGCATAATTGCGCTTATGCACATCGCAAAAAAGCACAAATGGAAAGGAAAGTTTTTAGATTACAAAAATTCCGGAGATACTGCCGGAGACAAGATAAGGGTAGTGGGCTATGGCGCCTATGCGTTTTACGAGGAGTAAGGTGAATTGATGGCAAAAACGCAAATTCAAGAGGAGATACGCAGAATAAACGAACGCAACAAACGAGTGGAAGCAGACAAAGCATGGGAAACCAGCAAAACAAGGAAAGCTACGATTGCAATTTTTATCTATATTTTTGCATCCTTGATATTTGTCAGCATAAAGGTTCCAGACCCGTTCCTGAATGCCATAATTCCAACGGCAGCGTTCATAATTTCCATGGCATCGTTCGGGTTCTTCAAGGAGTACTGGATTGAGAAAGTTTACAAAAAATAACAGATGGAACAAAGGACTTTCTATGGCCGAAACAGAGCATTTCAACAAGAAAGAACGGGAATTCATGCTTAACCTTGCTAGAAGGACCATTGAATATTTTTTGAAGAACGGGCGGAAATTGGAAGTCTGGCCGCAGGAAATTCCATCCCCGAAACTGATTGAAGACGGCGCTTGCTTTGTAACGCTTTATATTGGAAAGAAAAAGGCATTGCGCGGATGTATCGGGACGCTTGAAGCGCACCGGCCAATCGTAATGGACATCGTAAATAACGCGATAAATGCTGCGTTTGACGACCCGAGATTCCATCCGGTAAGGCAAGAAGAACTGAAGGATATTACTATTGAGATTTCAGTGCTTACAAAGCCTGAACCGCTAGCGGTTAAAGACAAGGACGATTTGCTGAAGAAGCTGGTTCCAAAGAAGCATGGGCTGATTATCCAAAAGGGGTTCCACCGGGCGACCTATTTGCCAATAGTTTGGAAAGAAATTCCGAAAAAGGAGGATTTCCTGAATGAACTGTGCCAGAAAGCTGGCTTGCTTCCTAATGAATGGAAAAACACTGATGAAATGACTTTTCTTACTTATGAAGCGGAAGAGTTTGAGGAGTAGAAATAATAGTGAATAACTTTCTGTTTAATTAAACGACCATGCAAGCAATCTCCAAACACTCTTCTTTTGTTAATGTTCTTACTCTCCGCCCTGCGAACTTTTCTGGTGCAACCTTTCCTTCATGCCCCAACGCTTTCTTTACGCTCTGGTTCTTGTGCTGGAATAGAATGCGAATAATCTCTTCGTCTTTCTCTGTCGTAACCATGTTTTTCCTTAGCATAATCATTGCGGAATCGACTTTCGGAGCTGGAGTGAACAAATGCTTCGGAACTTTCTGGATTAGCTGGACAGTGAACGCCAGTTGAGCAGTAACCGATAATCTCCCATAATTCGAATCGTTCGGCTTTGCAATCATCTTTTCCGCGAACTCTTTCTGGATAATCATTACTGCCCGCCCGAACGCAAAATCCTTAAGCCGGAAAATAATTTGGGATGAGATATAGTAAGGAATATTGCCGATAATTACGTCATATTTTTTGGCTTTATTTCCGGTTTCGGGTTCGAACTCCAAAAAATCCGCTTCAATAATTTCGACCCGCTCGTCTCCCTTGAACTTTTCCTTAAGCATTTTAGCGAGTTCGTGGTCTTTCTCAACCGCAATCAGCTTTTCAGGATTAGCATCAAGGATTTTTTCAGTTAGCCTTCCATCCCCGGGCCCGATTTCAAGAACAGTCTTGCCAGTTACTTCCGCAATTGCAACTTCCTTTCGTAAAATATTCTGGTCGTTAAGGAAATTCTGGCCAAGGGATTTTTTAAGCAACAAAAAATTCACTTCTTCCCGTAGTTCTCAAAGAACTTCATTATCTGGGTTGGCAATAGCCACAGATGGGTCGGTGAATCCTCTGCTGAAACGTTTGTCGCAAGAGTCTGCAATGTCCTCAAATGCAACGCCCCTTTTATTGATGAAAGCTTTCTTGCAGCATCTGCGAAATTCGTTGCTGATTGCAATTCACCATCGCTAAGGATAATGGTTGCCCTTTTTTCCCTTTCTGCTTCTGCTTGCCTCGCCATAGCGCGTTTCATGTCTTCAGGCAATTCAATATCTTGAAGCTTAATGGCTGAAACATCAATTCCCCACTCTTTTGTTTCCTCGTCAACTAATTTCTCTATTTCTATGGCTATTTTCTCGCGGTCGGAAAGCACAAGGTCAAGCTCGTTATTTCCTACAACGTCCCTTACTGCAGTTTGCGCGTACTGGGAAATAGCAAAGTTGTAATCATAAATCGCCATGACAACCTTGAACGGATCGACAACCTTGTAATAAACTGCAGCGGAGATTTTCACAGGAACGTTGTCTTTTGTCATTGCTTCCTGCGGCGGGATTGGGATTGTTTTCACGCGCATATCCAGCGTCCGTATGTTATGGAAGAATGGGATATTCCAGGCAAATCCTGGCTCAAGAACCTTTTCAAACTTGCCCCATTTGAACCGGATTCCCTTTTCATATTGGTTGATTATCGTGAAAACCATATTATTCACCCTCTTTCTTTTTCTTCGAGCTCTTAACCGTTTCCGGGTCAAAATTCAGCGCATCAATGCCCTCGATTGGAAGCACGAAATTCATTATGTTCGTCTTGTCTGCCGAAACGCTGGAAACCATGTGCAATGTCCTCAAATGCAATGCCCCAGGGGATTCTGCAATTATTTTCGCTGCCTTTGCAAGCGTTGCAGCAGCTGCGCTTTCACCTTCCGAGACTATGATTGACGCGCGTTTCTCCCTTTCGGCTTGGGCCTGCCTTGCCATCGCCCTTTTCATTGTATCTGGAAGGCTGATATCCTGAATCTTGATTCCGATGATGTCAACGCCCCACTCTTTTGCGTCCTTTTCTACTGCAACTGAAACAGATTGCGCAATCTCTTTCCTGTCTGTTAACAGTTGATCAAGGGTTCTTCCGCCAACCACATCCCTAATTGCGGTCTGGCTGTGCTGATAGACTGCCATTACATAATCCTGGACGTTGAATATTGCAGCTTCTGGGTTTACTATCTTAAAATAGACAACTGCGTTAATAAACGCGCTAACGTTATCCTTGGAAAGCACTTCCTGCTTTGGAATGTCCACAGTCTGAATTCTTAGGTCAACGGCCCGCATTTCCTGAACCAACGGAATGATGAAATTCAATCCGCTCGAACGCATCCCGGAATACTTTCCGAGAGTCAAAACCAGGCCTTTTTGATAATCGTAAACTACCCTAAAAACCGAAGAGAACAGGACAAGCCCGCTTATTCCAAAAAATATTACGCTTGGACAGCAAGATAAAAGTTCAGTTTCCATGAAGAAGAATTACAATGAACTAATATTTAAGCGTGATTATTTTTGTTCTGCCGTTCATTCTTTTTTTCCTTTGGAATTCCATAAGGATTCCAAAACAAGAAAAACTCGCTAGTTTTTCTTTCCTTCCGCAATCAGCAATCCGTCAATTATCCCGTACGCATAGTTCGCAGCCCCGAAAGAAGTGAAATAATCCTTTTTCTCAAAGAAATGCTTGGAATCGCTCAAATACCTTTCAGCCCAGTCCAAAGGCTCGGGATATTTCTTTCCTAAACCTAAACCCTTGAATTCTGAAATTATAACGGTGAGCTTGTCAATGTCTTTTTTTGCCCTTTCCTTATCGTCCATATATATTTATTAGTTTCGAATAATAAATAAAGGTGTGTGATTAGATGGCAATGCTACTTGTAGATAGCAAACAAACTTGGATGAGACAGCAATTACCGAGAGTTATGAAGGCTTATGATGGATTAAAAGAAGGATTAGAGAACCGAAGAATTTGCGCTATGATTGGAAGGGATCATTTCGCCTTAATTGAAGAATGCAGGAACTCCGAAAAAGCATTGAATGTAGTTGTAGATGTTTTGCTTACTACGAAAAACATGGTTCTGGCGGATGCGGCGGCTAACTTCTTCGAATTCGCAGCAGTCCAAAATAATCTGGATGTAATGCCAATACACGGAAAACTTGAGCGGGCAAGAGATAGATGGCAGGACGCAGATATTCGCGGCAAACTAGATGAAGTACTGCTCGCCAACTCGCAACGACAGCTGACATTAGCACTATAATAGATTTAAATAAGCTTCAGTTGAATATTTAACTTGCTTATTGTAGAACCATTTATTGAACCATCAGGTGATTGAACGGAAAACAAGAAAATACTCCAACCCGGAGATTATATCGGAGGCGCAGAGGAAATGACTTCCGGCCCGGGAACTGTAAACATAAACGACGAGATACGCTCGGCCCTATTCGGAGCTGAGGCCAACAACGGCCATGAAGCAATAGTGGTTGGACAAAAAGGGGTGCGCCCAATCGTCCCGGGAGACAAAGTTTACGGGTTAATCACAGACGTAATGGACAGCAAGGCATTGGTTTCAGTAGTTCCTATTTCAAATGATAAAGGGCACAGGTTCGCGCCTGCAGATACGGCAGTGTTAAGGGTGCAGGATATCGCGGAACGATATGTCAAATTCGTGAAGGACGAAGTGCGAATCGGGGACATAATAAAAGCGAGAGTAATCGCAACAATGAACGGAATTGACTTAACTACTAAAGGGTCGCAGGAATATGGAGTAATCAAGGCATTCTGCTCAAAATGCAGGGTCCATATGACACTTAATAATAACAAGCTCACATGCAATAAGTGCGGAAGGTCCGAGACCCGAAAGCTCTCGACATACTACTTGAACGATGGTGAATAAATGGAAGTGAAAATACTCAGCAATGAAAAAGGAGTTTTGGAATTCGAAATGGTCGGGTTGGATGTTGCCATACCCGAACTGCTGGTTGCAAAGCTGAATGAAGAAAAGGGAGTAGAATTCGCAGGGTTCAAGAAGGAGCATCCGATGATTGGAAACCCGAAAATAATTTTAAAAACCAAGAAAAAAGACCCTGCCGAACTGGTTCTTGAAAAGATAGAAGAGATTCTAGAGGAAGTAGAAGCATTCAGAAAGGAGTTCAAGCCGGCAAAAGGAAAAAAGGAATAGCCTGATTCCATGGATATTAAGGAAGTTTTCAAAAACGCGTATTTTCAGGCAGCGCTTCTTGTAATCGCACTTATTCTTTACCTTATATCCCCAAATGACGGATATAGATTAATCTTTGGAGTGATTGTAGTAATAGTTATAATCGGATTGGTATTCTTGGAAATAAAGCAGGGCGCAAAGGAGCACGGCTGGAAAAACGAATTCAAAGACACATTGCTAACGCTTGTTGCCGCAGTAATAATCTGGTATGCGATCCAATTTTTGCTAAACACCAATTCGCCCATATCCGCGGTTGTTACCTGCAGCATGCTTCCGAATTTGCAACGGGGGGATTTTGCAATAGTGCAGGGCGCGTCTCCGGCAGCCTATTCTATAGAAATGACTCAAAGCCAGTTTGATTCGCTTTACGGGGATGCAAGATTCAGTTTTGGGGAAGAAGCAGGCCAAAGCGTAAAGGGCTCAATCTATAGTTATTGCATTTATTTGCGCCCGGAAATGTGCAAGCAATTCGTAAGCGAACCGGAAAAGTTCGTTGAAATAAAGGGGCCATTAACATTCCACTATTCTGCATGCAGCATGGATATCCGCAACAAGGGTGTAATTAGCGAGCCATGCGTGACTAGCGTAACCTTTGAAGGAAATGAATACCCGATTAACCTGAAGAACGACGTAATGGTTTACCAGCCTGGAAAGACAGAGATTTATTCTCTTTACGGAGATATTATACATCGGGCGTATTTCAAGATTACGGTAAAGGAAACTGGAAAAGTTTATTATTTGACCAAGGGGGACAATAATCAGGTTTTGGATATTCAGGTTTATGATTATACCCGGAATATGGGGAACGACCCGATTTCTCAGGACAGGGTAAAGGGAAAACTTATTGCAAACATTCCGTATTTAGGTTATTACAAGCTTCTTTTGTCAGGGTTCTTCACAGAGCCGCAGCAGTGCACGATGCAGTTGAGATATTGAATAATGGATAAACTAATTATTGCTTCCCCGAACCCCTGAACGGATTCGGCACATGCTCATCAAGAATCGTAAGGACAGAATAATCCCGGATTATGTCGGAAAACTTATCCCGGATATCCTTTATTATCCCATGAAGTTCAGCAGGGGTCTTGGCATCAAAATCCAGCTCCAAATCCCAGCTTCCGGCTATGCGGTTTACGTAAGACGAGTTTTGATGCTGTTCGCAATAGGCAATCAGTTCATGCTCGCGTTTCAGATTTGCGTTATGCAGCCAGAACAGAAGCTTATGCCTAGTATAGCCAAAAACAAGCGGATTGTAATAAACCCCAAAGAACTTTATTATTCCGTTATCGAGAAGCTTCCTTATCCGGTATTGCACCGCATCTGCAGAAATTTTTATTTTTGAAGCCATATCCACGGTTTTTGCCCTTGAGTTTTCAAACAAAAATTCCATTATTTTGCGGTCGGTTTCGTCCAACATAATAAAATTGCTAACTTCATCAAAAGCAATGGAACGGACAAGCCAGCCGCCAGTGAGGTATTTTAGCGGAAGATAGGTTTGCTGGGTTGCAACGACCACGTTCTTTGCGGATATTGACTTACCGAACATTGCTGACAGCGCATCCATCTCTTTTTTCAGTTCCCCCTCGTTTTTCAGGCTGTACCTTATTGCGTAATCCCATTCTCCCTCGAATTTTGCGAACCATTGTGCTTTCGGATGATTTTTGAGGTAGGTTTCGAGTTCCGGGTTTTCTGTTTCAGTTTTGAGATATAGCCGGTAGGTTTTCAGCCCAAGCTTGTCCAAATCCGGCTCGGCAAACATTCGTAGAATCAGCCCGCTTTCCAGCAGCCGATTAACCCTGTATTCGACCGTATCGCTCCGCAGCTTTACTTTCCGGCCGATTTCAGAATAAGATTGACGGGAATTCTCCTCGAGCTGCTGCATTATTGCCTTGTCCTTCTTGTCGAGCTTCAGTGGACCGCCTGTTTCTTTTTCAACCATAATTCCTATTTTTACGCATAAATTATATAAATTAATCGTTTTTTTACGAATTTTTATTGTATTAATATTAAATATACGCTAATACATAGATTAGCATAGACAAAAACAAACGGAGGGATGCAATATGACTCAAAAACAAAAATATGATGCAAGAAGAGCCCCGAGCGGTTCGTTCAAAGGAAAGGATGTTTTGCTTGAGCAGTTCCCAATCTGCCATTCAAACGAGGATTTGGATACATTTGCAGCTGAAAGAATGAAAAGATGGCCAAAACCAGATTCTGGGAAAATATCAGATGCCAAATTATTGGCGTTAAATAAATATGTTGAATGGCTGGCCGAGGATATTACAAAGAATGGCGGCCGTGTTTCGTTGGGCATAATCGGCATGGCAGAAAATGAAATAGGAATTGCAGTCATTTTGGAAGAAATATTCGGAAAAGTTGGAAATCGAATAGAACTTTCCGCCGCATTATGTTTTTTGGATTTCGACGGGGCAATCACAACCCCCTTTGAAAGTCATGAATTATTACAACACAAATCGATGAAACTAATGCCGAATAACAATAATCATTTACATTTGTTTTGTCATGGATCTGGAACCCAAACTTCGATATATGATATTGATCTTGCCAAACGGACAATACATTTGCTGCCTGTACGCTTGTTATCTGGAACAGAAATAATATTCACGAGCGGGGATGTTTAAACTATCGCTATTATCTACAGCCCACCCACCACTACCTACCAGCTACCGGCAAGCACCTACCCATAATGCGAACTCCCGTGCTCCAGCGTCATCATTTTTTCCAAATCCTGCTTCAATTCCTCCTTTTCTTTTTTGGAAATCTTGAGCGAATCAATTTTATCGTTCCATTTTGCAAGCGAAGCCGCGATTCTCCCTAGCGTCATCTCGTGGTCGGTAAGATGGGCATAAGTCATGAGCGAATGGAGCGCATAGGTAGAATTGCTCTCCCCAAGCGCGTTGAGAACTGCATTCTTCAAGATATGCATTGTCTCCCCTTCAGTAGAAGAAAGGAATGTGTAATGATAGGTAAGCAGCTTTGCCGCATCATCGCCTTCAAGCCTGCCTAACAAATTAATAAATTCCACGATTCCTTCGATTGAAAAATTATAATTGAACATCGCCCGGTAAACGCTTATCCTCAATTGGCCCGGGTCCGCGGCGGGATTTTTCCTCTTGAAATGCTCGAAATTATGCATTGTGCGCGCCTCCCCAATTTGGGAAATGTGCTCGTGCACCATATATAGTATTAGTTGCTTGACCGTATCATCTTCCTTTGAATAAAGGGTTTCAATTCTCTTCATTGCTTCGTTTTTTGCTTCCTCCTTAGCGGCAACAGGATAGAATTTTATGGTAAAGAACGCCTGCTCCAGCTCTTTTATTATGGCTGCCATCTTTTCGTCTTTTTTCTTCTCTTCCGGGGACTTTTCCGGAGGTTTGGGGACAGCTTGCGTTTCGGGCTTCCTATTGCCAACGATCGCGGCGGTTGGTTTAACGGTTGTTTTTTCAATATCAGACATAAAAATCACATTTTTTAATGTAGCGAAGGGATATAACCTAGCAAATATTAAAAGCAGGTGTTATCTTGGAGGTTTTATTCGCAACAAGCAACAGGCATAAGTTCAACGAAGCAAAGGAAATTTTATTCAACGCAAACGTGAATATTCTGCACTTTGATTTCAAGCACAACGAAATACGCTCGGATTCGCTGGAAGAAATAGCAATGGAAGCGGCAACGACGGCATACAAACTCGCAAAAAAACCGGTTTTCGTTGAAGATACCGGACTGTTTATTGACGCATTGAACGGTTTTCCGGGAACGTATTCTGCCTGGGCGCAAAAGAAAATTGGAAATGAGGGAATACTGAAACTTATGGCGGGAACAGCAAACAGGAGCGCAAGCTTCAAGACCTGCATTGCATTCGTGAACGGTAAAACCAAGGGCGAAGCAAGAACTTTCACTGCAGAATGCAAAGGCCAAATTTCTGAAAAGCCCCGTGGAAACGACGGGTTCGGCTATGATCCGGTATTCATTCCGGAGGGGGAACAGCATACTTTTGCAGAAAACGCATCATTTAAAAACAAACACTCTCATAGATATAAATCTCTTTTGTTGCTCGCAAATCACTTAGCAACAGATGACTAAATGAATTGTTTAGGTGAAAATAGCTATGGCAAGATTACACTCTAAAAAAGGAGGCCGTTCTGGCACAAAAAGGCCGAAGGCAAAGGTAGCGCCAAAATTCGTTGGCAAAAATCCGCAGGAAGTGCAGGATGAAATAGTAAAGATGACCAAGGCGGGAGTTCCGGCATCAAAGATAGGACTTACCCTGAGGGATAATTACAATGTCCCGAGCGTCAGGGCATTGACTGGGAAAAGGATGACCGCGTTGCTGAAACAGGAAAACGCGCTTCCAGAATATCCTGAAGACCTGATTAGCCTTATAAGAAAGGCAATAAAGATGAGAACCCACTTAAAGGCTGCAAAGGCAGATACTCACAACAAAGTCAAGCTCCTTCATGTTGAATCAAAAATAAATAGGCTAGTAAAGTACTATGTCGGAAAGGGAAGGCTGCCGAAAAACTGGAGGTATGAGCCGGAAAGCGCGGCATTGCTCGTAAAGTGATTATATGGCATCAAAGAAAACCAAGGTAGTTGACAAGTGGAAGGCAAAAACATGGTATTCCGTTCTTGCTCCAGCATTGTTTGAAAACAAGGAAATTGCAGAGATCGTCGCATCGGAAGACAAAAAGCTTGTCGACAGGATAGTCAAAGTAAGCATGATGGAAGCGACTGGCACTGGCTCGCAAAACGCGATTTTCACAACCCTCAAATTCAGGATAACTGAAGTAAAGGGTACCAACGCCCATACGAGGATTATCGGCTATGAAATAATGCCGACTTACCTCAAAACGCTCATTAGGAGGAATAAATCCTTGATACAGAGCAGCGTGCCAGTAAAAACAAAGGAAGACGGCATCGTTCTTGTAAAGGTAATTGCAATAACTGCATCCAAGGTAAGCCAGAATACAAAGAAAAATTTAAGGAACGCTTTGGTCGAAGAGGTAAAGAAAAGCACGGATGGCATGACCTACGACCAATTGATGCAGGAAATAATATACGGGCGATTGACATCCAAGCTTTTTGGGAGGCTTAAGGCGATAACCCCGATGAAAAGGGTTGAAGTAAGGAAATCCGAATTGAAGGAAACGTTCAAGTAACGCTGCTTCGGATTATGAAATGGTAGATGGTAACAATGATGCCTAACCTTGACCCAAAGCAAATGGAAAAGATGATGCGCCAGATGGGCATCAACTCAAAACAGCTGGATGCAAAAAAAGTCGTCATCGAAGCTGAGGGCCAGAATATCATAATAACCAGCCCGCAGGTAACTGAAATAACCATGCAGGGGCAAAAAAGCTACCAGATAGCCGGCAATGTTTCCATAGAAACCCCAACAAGCGAAGAGGATATTTCCATGGTGGTAGAACAAACCGGAAAAACCCGGGAAGAAGCCGCAGGCGCGCTCAAAAAAGCAAACGGGGACATTGCACAGGCAATTTTACTTCTTCAGGAGAAATGATGACGCAATACGAAATTTACGATACTATAAAAA
>JBAYGV010000005.1:0-12852 GCA_041666445.1 Candidatus Micrarchaeia archaeon
CTACCCACGCAAATCTATTTCCATGGAGCAGCAGGACTTAGATAATTTCATAGAATCCGGGAAAATCGGCTCGCGCATACGCGAGGACAGCAAGAAACTAATCATGGTTGGCGAGCCATTGCTAGATATTGCGGAAACAATTGAGCAGATGATAGTTGACGAAGGAGCTCGACCAGCATTTCCAGTGAATATTTCAATAAACGAAATTGCAGCCCACTATACTCCGGAAGTGGATTGCACTGCGGTCATGCCGGATAAGGGAGTTGTAAAAATCGACATTGGCGTCTCATTGAATGGGGGAATCGCAGATACTGCATACACAATTGATTTGGACGGGATGCATGAAAAGCTCCTCAAAGCATCCCAGGAAGCGTTGGACGTCGCAATCTCAGTAGTAAAGCCAGGAGTAAAAATCGGAGTTGTCGGTGGAGCAGTGGAAGAAAAAATAAATTCCTTTGGGTTCAAGCCAATCAGCAACCTAACTGGCCACATGATGCTTCCGGGCGAATTGCATGCAGGAATAGATGTCCCGAATATCCGAACTAACGATACCTATGAATTCCAAGTCGGTGAAGTTTATGCTCTCGAACCGTTCGCAACAAACGGAAAAGGCTATGTAACTGATTTGGAGCAGGTGGAAATCTTCAGCCTATATATGTCCCATCCAATCCGCATGCGCCAATCTAGAAAAATCCTCCAGCATGTTTTGGAAAATTACATGTTCCTTCCGTTCGCGGAAAGATGGATAAGGAAATCATTCGAATCAAAATTGCTTGTTGGCGCTTCACTGAAGGAATTGCTTTCCGCGCAGATAATCAAAGGATACCCAGTGCTAAAGGAAGCAGGAAATGGGTTGGTTTCCCAGTTCGAGCATACTATATTAGTAGAGGAAAACGGAGCAAGAGTGCTGACAAAATAATCAGGCTTTTCTTATAAGCGTAGTCCTCCCGTCGGATATAATTGAAAAATCGACAAGTATGCCCCTTTTTCTTCTTATACGCTCATCTCTAAGCGCTTCACGTTCGTTTTCACTAAGCAGCTGTTCAAATGGAATTGCAATCGAAACCTCTGGCTTGAACAATCTTGAGCGTGCGCTATGGCCGCGAGCCATATTGTGGAATACCTCCAGAAGCGCGTTCATTCCAGCATACTCAATAACTAGTTTGGCCTGCCTAACAATCAATTCCTCTTCCGGATGCGTTCCCCCAATGAAACCCTCTGGTGGCGTTTTATCATAACTATGTGCATAAAGTAGCATCCGAACAATTCTTCTTTCCCCCTCGGTTGAACCCCTTACGAACAATGGCACTTTCTCTCCTTCTCCAGGTTCCAAGTCCATTAGTTTGCAGGGAACAAAATCCCGCGTCCTATGGTATTGGAGGAAATAATCCGATCCCCCGGCAGTCTGGAATTCCATTATCGGGCAGTGATTTGGGTTAAAATGACCGAGATTTCTTATCCGTTCATAAGTTTCTATTAGTCTTGGCAGCCCATCCGCGAGTTCTGGAGTAAGCGGTCTTAGCGGGCCGGTTTCGTATGCGTGCACTATTTTTCCGTTTTCCACTATAGTGTAATTTTTCAATAGTTTCGAACTGGTCAGAACATGGTACCTTCCCGGAACTGCGGAATCCGCAACCACTGTCCGGTTATGCCCCTCCAAGTATTCCCAATAGCTCCATCTTAACTGTTTTTTTAAATCTCCAATGGCTATCCCGGCGTATTTGCAATATCTCTCTAATTCGTAAAGTCTAGTTGCAAATGCCCGTTCCATAAACTCGTTTTCATTCCTTAGGAGTGCAATATCCACACCCGTTGGTAATAGCCCGCGATCCCACATTCTCGTGCCTTCTTCATCAAAAGCTCTCTTGGTTCCAAATACTGGGCTTATGCACAATCCAGACGGGCCGTCATACTCAATTTCCAGTTCGCTCCGTGCAATGACTGTTTTTCCGGATTCTGCAGCTTTTTTTGCTTTTCTAAAAGTTGCGAACGTTCCCGGCACCAATATCCCCTGATGGTCTGCATAGCCAGATATTGTTAGTTTTGGCCTGCCATGCAATCTTGCCTTATTCTGCAAGTAAAAATCAGTTCTTCCAGCATGTATCATATCCAACATTATTTATGTGTTTGAATATGTTTTAATGGCTATTGTTTGGCATGGCTGCCGCCTATATTCTTTTTAATATGATTCGATGCTAATCAAAGTATTCCACGGGCTCGTGGTTGGATTTGGCTGATCGCCAAATGCCCACAAGCCCTCGAATGAGCTAAGTATTTTACGGGCTCGTGGCGCAACGGATAGCGCGCTCGGCTTCGGATGCACTCTCCTGATTGCAGGAGTTACCGAGCGGTTGTGGGTTCGAATTGAGTTTCGAGTCTAGGGTCTTGTGTCTTGAAAACGAGACGCGGGACGGAAAACTCGGAACCCATGAACTTCCTGCCGAGCCCGTTTTTAATTTTTTTATACCTGCTCACTTCTGTTAACATTCCCGTTTTCATTAGTTATATATTATTTACTCTCCTTATTCCAACCATGAAGCGATTATTCCTGTTCATTTTGCTTATGGGATCTTTGGCGTTTTCTGCAAATGCATCTTCAATTGGCCAATGTATCCCCGGATTTACCGACTACGTTATTGTTCAGGTTGTGGATAACAATTATCGATTCATTGATGGCGCATCTGTCCACATAAATTATCAGCTTGATAAGACCACAAACCAGGGCTACATAAATACCAAAAATTATACTACGAATTCTTCAGGAACGGTAAACATAACGCTGCATAATATCGAAACTGATCCGGACAAGGTAAACTGCGATTTTACTGTCTATGCAACCTATGGGTCGAAAACAACCGATGGGAAATACACTGTAGATTCCCGCCCAAGCCAAATAATTGTTCTTGTTGATGCCTATCCAGTAACCCTAAGGATAACCGACCAATTCAAAAATCCAATTCCTGGCGTAAGGGTATGGATAAACGATGTTGAACGGATAACCGACAAGTTCGGATTTGTAACCGCCTATGCAAATCCAGGTTCGGTTTCCGTTCTTATAGAATACCTAGACGGGACGCTTACGGATTCATTTAAAGTAAATGCTGATTTTTACCAAGACATTTCGCTCCAAATTTATTCTTTAACGATAAATTCAATGGATGATTTTGGAACGCCATTGGTTGCCAATGCCACTGTCGGGGGAGAAAATTATACCTCCAATATAAATGGCACCATAACTGTCAGCAGGATAATGAATTTCGCCCCCGCAGCAACAGTGACCTACGGAAACGTGCAGAAAAATATAGACATTGATCTCAGGGTCAAAAACAAATATAATGCCATATTCGATTTCACTCCGCCTAAAATTGGGGAGGTAACCATATCCCAGACTAAGAAGACGAGCAAGCTTATGATTCCAATTTCCGACCCTGGCCAATACGCAAGCGGAATTGCGCAGGGCGGGGTCATTGTAAAATATAGGATTGGCGACTCGGGCAATTGGATAGATACGTCCACCTATCTTACTGGGAAAGATAAATACGCTGCAGAAATTCCAATCCAAAAAAATGATGCCATAGTTCATTTTTCCATAGAGGCAAAAGATAATGACGGCAACCGTGCCAATCTTGAAGGGGAATTCGTATTTATACAATCCACCGTTCCTCAGAATAATACTGTACCAGAAGAAAATACCACACAAATTGTTTCCCCATCTGAAGTAACTTCAGACCAATTCCCACTTCTCTACGTTGTCGCAGGCTTTATAATACTTATAGTTGTTATCTATGCTGTTTATCGCTATATTCGAGGCAGGGGGGAGAGCAATGCTTCGGCATAAGTTTATAAATAGTGTGTAATAATATATCTCCATATATAATCATAAAATACAAAAGGTGAAAATTATGCCCCGTGGAAAACGAATAGTAATTGAAAAGGAAGTTGAAGACGATATCGTCGATAAGTACAGGTTTCTTGACGTTGACCAGATAAAGAAAGAAAGAGACGTCCGGGATCAGGCACTTTCAAGCTCAGTTGCAAATGTGTTCAAGGCGGCCCAATCATTGTATAAAGCAAGGGCTGATGAAGATGACTTGGAAAAGAAAGATTTGTTTTCAGTCCAGTCTGCCTATGAATATTTGAAGAACAGCGGAGTTTACATTTCTTTCAGGGCATTTGGCGGAAGGATAGAAAGGGGCTCAATTCCTTTTGTCAAGGTCGGAAGAAAGAGATATATTCCGAAAGCAGTTCTTGATGACGTTGTAGATACCAAGGAAGATTTCTATTCCGTAAGGGATGCTTTCAATGAGTACAAGAAATTCAATACTGCAATAAATTACAGGGCATTCATTGGCCGTGTGGAAAAAGGCTCCGTTCCGTCCGTAAAATTGGGAACCAAGAGATTGATTCCAAAGGAGGCAGTTGAGGCATTGACCCACATCAGCGAGAATTACTACTCGGTGAGCGAGGCAATCAAGGAGCTTCACAAGAGCGGCATCCGCATCAAGAGGAACGCATTCGAGAGAAGGCTCGACAGGGGAAGGGTTCCGCACTCCAAGGTTGGAGGAAGGAGATTCATCCACGAAGATGTCCTTTCCGAGCTTGTAAGCAAAGAGCTGGCCCTCAAAGGCCAGTAAATTTATTTTTTCATTCTTTTTAGTTTTTAATTTTTTAAATTAATTTTTCATCCGATTTTTAAATATTTTTATTCGGTTCTAGTCTTATTTTTGCCGATTTTTCCATTTTCTCCATTACGCCCATTTTTAAATTTTGCAATCCAACTACTTCCCATGGTTATAAGGCGCGCCTACATAATCGACATCGACTCTGCTGCAAGGAACAACGAGTCCTACGTCCGCCTGCTGCTGAAAGGGAAGAAGCGCTCGTTCAGGATGTATATGCGCTACGACCCCTATTTCTACGTTGACGCTCCGGAATCGGCAATCCCGGAACTGGAGCACACGGTAGCAAGAATGGGGGGCGAAACAGTTGTCCCTTTGAAAATTGAGAAATGCGAACGCAATGTTTTCGGGGAAGACAAAACTATATTGAAAATTTATTGCAAGCTCCCCCAGCACGTTCCGGTTTTAAGGGCAGAAATCGGCTACCAATGCTACGAGTTCAACATCCCGTTTTTCAAGCGGTTCATGCTGGATTTCAAAATCACCCCGTTTTCAATACTGAAATACGAGCGGGAAGGAAGATTGATAAAAAAGATAATCTCGGCAGAGCCTGGCGAGCCAAAATTAAGCTGCCTTGCATTCGATATTGAAACCTATAATCCAAAAGGCATTCCGGACCCAAGAGCAGACCCGCTAATAATGATAAGCGAAGCCTACGACAGTAAATCCGAGGTTTTCACTTACAAGAAAATAAAAAAGGATTTTGTCCATTCGCTGCCTGAGGAAAAGGAAACAATTGACGCCTTCGTGGATGCGGTAAGCAAGTTCAATCCGGACGTAATTTTCGGGTACAATTCAAGCAGTTTTGACATTCCCTACCTTTACACCCGTGCTGCAGTTAATGGCACGCCATTCACCATAGGGCGCGGTTCAAGGCCGGTAAAGAAAATTAAGAAAGGGATGCTTAATGGCCTGAAGATTGACGGAAGGATTCACATTGACCTCTACCCAATAGTCCGTTTCTTCGGATTCATCGGGGTAATAAAGGCCCAGCGGTTTACGCTCGAAGCAATTTCAGAAGAGGTTCTCGGAAGGAAAAAGAAGATGGTCAAGCGCATTAGCATCTGGGAAATGTGGGATCACGAAGGAGAAGAACTTGAAGAGCTGGCAGACTATTCTTTGAATGATTCAAAAATCACGCTTGAACTTGGGAACAAGCTGCTTCCAATCCAAATGGAATTGGCATCATTGACAAAAATGCCGCTCTTCGACGTTTCGATTTCAAGCAGCGGCCAGCTTGTCGAAAGCCTTCTGATGCAAAAAGCATCGGAAAGGAAGGAAATTGTCCCGAACAAGCCAAATGAAGGCGCAGTAATGGAAAGAAGCGCAAACCCAATTCAGGGCGCGTTTGTAAAATTGCCGGAGCCAGGAATTTATGAAAATATTGCGGTTTTGGACTTCCGCGGGCTGTATCCATCCATAATTGTTTCATACAATATCGACCCGTTCATGGTGGTTAACCAAAAACCCGGGTCAAAAGCAATCTTGCCAGATTCAAAAGACGTTCACGCTTCCCCGACCGGCGCATTATTCTTGAAAGGAAAGCAAGGGCTTATTCCTTCCACGCTCGAATATCTCCTTGATTTCCGTGGCGATTTGAAAAAACAGCTAAAGAAATTGAAAAAAGATTCTCCAGAATACGAGCTTCTTGCCGCCCGATCCCAGGCAGTGAAGATTATTTCCAATTCTTTCTATGGCTACCTTGGCTATGCCCGTTCAAGATGGTATAACCGCGATTGTGCGGAAAGCACTACAGCATGGGGAAGGAAGCATATCCAGGATACTATTGCTGCTGCAGAAAAGGCAGGGTTCTCCGTACTCTATGGGGATACGGATTCCGTTTTCATCCTTTACAAGGAAAAGCAGAGCGTAGTTGATTTCGTAGATTCAATAAACAAGACCCTTCCTGAAAAAATGGAGCTGGAACTTGAAGGATTTTACACCCGAGGAGTTTTCGTCAGCAAAAAAGTTTTGGCAAAAGGGGCTTCAAAAGACGTTGATGTGGGAGCAAAGAAGAAGTATGCCATGCTTGGCGATGACGGAAGGATAAAAATCAGGGGGTTTGAGCTGGTTAGACGGGATTGGTCCCAGGTCGCAAAGGATACCCAGCTAAAAGTCCTGGAAGCAATTCTAAAAGACGGAAGCAAAGAAAAGGCAGTAAAAATAGTTCGAGACGTAGTTGAGCGATTGAAATCCGGAAAAGTTCCGCTCGAAGAATTGGCCATAAGTTCCCAGCTGAACAAGGACCCAAGAAAATACGCAATAATCAGCCCTGAACTTTCCGCAGCAAAGAAAGCGTCCGCCAGGGGAGTTCCGCTTACCCAGGGAAGCATGATATCTTATGTTATTACAAAATCCGGGAAATCAATTTCAGAAAAAGCAGAACTGGTCGAATTCGCAAAGGATTACGATCCGGATTACTATATAAACAATCAAATCCTCCCGTCGGTAATGAAAATCCTGAAAGAGCTTGGCTATGAGGAACACGACCTGAAGTTCGGCGGCAAGCAGGGGAACCTAAGCTCGTTTTTCTAGTGCCAAGCCGGTCAGTGCAAATTACGAACTAATTATAAGTTTTAGCCGCCATATACCTTCTGGTGTCTAGATGGTGAATCCTCCTCAAAAACAGAAGAGACTGGAAGAAGAATTGGCAAGGCCGGACGACAAGCTGAAACTTGTGGCAAGGAAACCTGCAAATGAAAACCAAATTTTACTTAAAATTAACGAGTTGGTAGACCTTACATTAGACCAATTGGGCAAGGACAGAAGAACAGTGCTTGGAGTAACTCCTAAAAAAGCAGAAGGAAACGGGAAAACAGGCTATACCGTTGATTTGGTTGCAAAAGCATATGCAAAACTAGATAACGGTGATATGGCCATGGTGACTGCCCCAGCAACCGAAACGGTCGCAGTGTTCGTAAGGCAATTACAGCAGGCAAAGAAGTGATGCCATGGATTTGTTCTCAGATTTAAACCCGGAAATTAGGAAAAAGGTCGTTTCATCCTGGTCCAGCATGTCTGAAAATGACAAGACCCATTTCATAAACCAGCTTTCGCTCGGCTTGAGCATCTGGGGAAGCGACGACCCCGGAAAATCCATTGCATTGAGTGTGCTTCAAAAAATGATTGAGGATGGTTCAGCAAATCTCTCTGATTTTGGAATTTATTTGGACGAGCTTGTGTCTAAGAAAGCCATTAATGACCGCTCTGACAAGGTAAAAAGGGCATCCCTTATCATTGAAGGATATAGGCTGAAGAATTCTCTTTCTTCAGAACCGCACAAAAACATTGGAATTTGATTACCATGGATAACGAACTGTTAGGCCCGCTTATTGACGAGGCAGCGGAGAAAATTAAATATTGGAAATGGGATTCTTTCTCCATATCGACCAAAATCAAGAATGAATGGCTGATTTCCGAAGAGAATGGTTGGGATAAAAAGCTGGATAGGAAGAGCGTGTCAATAAAGGGTTCGCTAAACTCCCAAATAATCAAGGCGCTGGCAAAGAAAACCGGCAAAGAATACAATCCGGTCAACAGCGACGGAAAAGTTGTTTTTGATTTCAGTTCCAATTCTGTTTCAGTTGAATTCGAGCCGATATTTATTTTTGGGAGGTACAAAAAGCTCGAGGCCGGGTTGTCACAAAGCAGATGGCTTTGCGGAAAGTGCGAAGGCGACGGCTGTTTCAAATGCGACTGGAAGGGCCGTTATTACGTTTCCGTAGAAGAATTAATAGGCGAAATATTCAAGGAATCTTCCAATTCCAAAGATTATGTTTTGCATGCAAGCGGGCGCGAGGACGTCGACGTGGTCAATCTAGCAGGCCGTTCGTTTGTGCTTGAAATAACCCAGCCAAAAAACCGGAAATTGGATTTGAAAGAGCTGATGGAAAAAGTCAATTCAGGCAAGAAAGTTGAAATTTCCAATTTGAAAATCGTCCCGCGCGGATTCGTGGAAGTGGTTACCGAATCTCATTTTGAAAAGGAATACGAGGCGGATGTGGAATTCTTCGGGCCAATTGACGAAGCAATGATAAACAAGATTGTCAGCTTTGCAGGGAAGAAGATAATCCAGAGGACTCCAAAAAGAGTTGCACACCGAAGGGCGGACTTGAAAAGGGTAAGAAAAATAGTTTCAATTGACTACCTTGGCGTAGTTGATTCGCTCCATAAATTCAGGATTTGTGCTGAAGCCGGAACATACATCAAGGAGCTGATTAACGGGGACGATGGGCGCACTGAGCACAGCTTTGCCCAGATGACCGGAATTGCTGCAAGCTGCAAGACGTTGAAGGTTACAAGAATTTACGACGAGTTTTTGGACGTTGTTTTGAGAAACTAAGGTCGCATGCCCGAGTCCAATTTCTTTTTTGGCTTGTTTGGCATGGCCATAATCCCCAGCACCAAACTTATTGCGAAAGGTATGAATGTAGCCAATCCATAAAATGTTTTTATATCTTCTTTGTCCTTTTCAAATTCTGAACTAATTTCGGACCCAACATCATTTGTTTTTGCTGGGGTGCAATTTTTTTTATTTTCCGCGCAAAGCTCCACCTGGCAATTATTTTTGTCAGCTGCAGCCTGTAATTTGTTCGCTTCCGGAATGCTAATTGCGGTTTCAGTCATTCTCGTTTGCAGCCGTGAACCTACCCCCCCACCAGCTACGAGATATGAATAACTACAGAATTTTACAGGGAGTTTTGGAGTTACTTCATTCATATGCGAGCATCCGTAAATAGCTGCGCCAAAACCTAGTCCTGCTGTCAACAAAGCAGCTGGAAAAGTAAATTTTGATTTATTAATTCTTTTCATGACGGTCATAATTATCATAACTATTAGTGTTAAGTTACGATTATAAATGCTTACATTTACTATTATTTTCGGTAACTATGCATAAATTCCATTCTGCTTTCTCACATCGATTCGCCCGCCCCATTACAAAAGCACTAATAACTATTACGCTTGCAACAGCAGTTCCAATGCTCGAATCCTGTTCACGAACCGAACCCAAAGCTCCAGAACCTGTTTCCATTTATATTGACCAAAACGGAAAGCCGGTTTCTCCTCCAAAGGATTTGTTAATCGTGAGGTTGGATGAAGAAGGAAATCCGATGTCCCCGCCGTCCGATTATATAATCTACAAAGTTTCAAAACTCCCGAAAGGAGACCTCCCAAAATTGGTTGATATATTGAATAACGGAACAGAAGGGGAACAAAAAGATGCGGCATGGGAAATTGCAAAAATGGACATAGATAGGCAAACGAAAGTTGACATTCTGCTTACCGTTTACGAACGTGACAAAGTCCCATGGCTGGTAACCAACACTACGGGCTATAGGCTTAAAGGCATTTTCAAGAATCATCCTACTGAATGGGAGCTTTCAAGGATAAAGCAGGCATACGAACGTGCGAATTCAGATTCCCGCTGGCATTTGCTTGATACGCTGGAAGAAATCCAAGATCCGCTAATCAGGCAATTCGCGGTAGATATGCTTTCTGACCCGGGCGATAGGCTTCTTGCATTGCGTTGCCTTCAGCATCAAAAGCTCGATACTCCTACAATTAAGATACTGGAAAAATTGCTTTATGATGAGCTAGCAGGCTGGGATGCTGAATCAACACAGGATGTTCTTACCGAATTATTGGATCTGCTCCGTAACAAAGGAATAATTCCATGGGATGCTTGCAATTACAAACAGGCATTATCGACAAGCCAAGACCAAAAAGGCCAAAGGGTTGGGATGTCCCGCTCGGAGGCGTTGGATTGCAAAACAAAATTCAGTTATCCGAAACCGTTTGATTCGACTAATCCATAATACTATTCAACATGGCTGCTAATGCCTGTTGCAGTTACCCCAGTTTTATCTATTTTTATTTGAATCGTTGAGCCAGAATCCGTATGAACTACTTGTCCATCTGGCAAATAAGTGTGATGCTCATAGTTTAGCGGCTCATCTAGTTCTATTGTAATTGTTCCACTGGTTATTTTAGAATCTGGTTTACCAATATTTGTCTTTCCACTTAAACTATCATAAGTTAGTTGTGTTATTCCGTACGTATTAGTTCCAATTTGCCATTTTGTTTTCTTTCCTTTTTTCGTGCTTGCCACCGTCATATCTTCTGAAAATTCAATGCTTTTTATCTTCATTGTTTTCTTGCCCTGTGCGCCTATGTCCGCATCCACCATAAAATCATTTTCAGGGATAGTTATCGGTCCTTCTGTCCCATAAACGCTCCATAAATCGCTCAATACGTTGTTGAACATCAAACCATATCTTGCCATATACGAATATGCGAATTTGGTTATGAATTCAACTTCATTAAGGTGCTCAAGTTTGGTTCTCTCAGAAGTTGGTAATCCATTCCAATACTCTGCGAAATCGTCCAGCACGTTTCGGATTACTCCCAGGGCAATTTGCTGGTGATCTAAATTGTAGCCCTGATAGTCCATGCTATTCAGCAACCAGATATGTTTGTTGTATTTCTGTTTCATCCATTCCGGCCATTTTTGTATGTCCTCATAAATATTGAATGGTTTGCTTGTTGGCCAACCCTCCAAAGAATTTCCAGAATACGACTGTTCGAGAATTGGTTTTTGCGGGTCAAGCTGATACTTTTCCAAGAATTCCTTTTTTTTGCCAGTATAATATTTATTGTCCAAATAACGTTCTATTCCGCTTACTAGCGTTGCTACGTCATAGCCTGCTTCTTGCAATTCTCCAAGCAGTCTTATGGTAAGTAATCTATTTGACCAATCCCCGCAACTCAGGTCCATGTCAAAATTTCCGTTGTTATAATACCTAAACATTTTTTCAGATGTATCTTTTCCCAATTTTTCATTCAGGGTTGCGTAAACATTACCAATATATTTGTGATCTAATGCACCTTCAATATATTCTTGCCCGCCAACAATATTCATTAGCATTACATTCAAATAAACTCTATCATCGTACATCAAGCCGTAATACGTTCCATGAAACTGGTACTGCACCAAATTGCATATTGTTTCGGTTACTCCTTCGGCATCCATCGTATACCCTCCCATGGACCCGTTGCTTTGAACTGTTGTAGCGCTTTGTATGAATAAGTGCGTAAACTCATGCACTAATGTGTTTAGAAACTGGTCTTGCTTGTCCTGTCCCATATACTGTGAAAAACTTGATAAATTCCAAACTATTTTATTTCCGCTTTCTTCGGCTGAAGCATGAGAACCCCCAACGTTACCATTGAAAACTACCAATCTCATTTCGTCCAGTTTTTTTTGTATCTTTTTTATGTCCAAAAACGAAAGGTCAATATCAAACCCCATCTCTTTGAATCCTTGTTCTAGGAACGTGAAATATTTGGCTTTTAGTTCTTCAAAATAGTCATATGCTCTTTTGAACTTTGGGACAAGGTCGTTCAAATCAAATGGGACGGAAGTTCCAAAATCAAAGCTAACCGCATCAATGGTTGTTTCCCGATATCTGTTTCCCTTAAGATAATACACCTTAGATGTATTCATGTCTATTAAGATGTGGCCATATTCCGTTCCATTAACTAGAAGTTTCTTGTCATCTCCTTTTCGTAAATATAAAAAATTAGATTCAATTCCACACGTTTTTCCTCCTTTTTCAAACCATAGCTCTAATTTTTCAGGTACAAAAGTGAAATCTTTTTTCATATACACGTCAATTTCTGGTTCTGGAGGGTATAATTTGGAAAGTACAACTGGCGTAGTATATTTTATCTCATGCTCAAGTTTTTGCGGTTTTTGCGCTGGAATTTGCATAATGCTCCCAATATATGTATCTATCGAAGTATTTTTAGCCATATTCTCAATTATTCGTCTCCCGTCGTACCACTATCCGTTATCTTTTAAATGCTTACCCACCAACTTATTCGATGCGACCATCTAACGTCGTTTAGTATCAATGGCACCCATACACGTGCCGAGGTTTATGTTTATGGACTTTACTTGGAAAATCGGAGGACAAGCCGGAGATGGCTCAATGGTTACAGGACGAACGCTCGGGAAAGCATTCACTAGGGGCGGGTTAAACGTAATTGGCTATCCAGAATACCCATCATTAATCCGGGGCGGCCATAATACTTATCAAGTTAGGGTAAGCGATAAGGAGATCCACGCCCCGCCGCAAAAATCCGATTTAGTAGTTGCTCTAAACCAAGATGC
>JBAYGV010000006.1:0-12797 GCA_041666445.1 Candidatus Micrarchaeia archaeon
GCATTACTTTTTTGATATTGCACTGCTTCGGAAGCTGGGAACAGGCATACTGTACCTCGTTAGGGGAGCATTCTTTCCTATCATAGGGATAGGGAAGCTCGCGGCAGGTTGGCGGGCAATAAACCCTTTCTGTGCCAAAATCGCCATAACCGTTTGGATTAGTTACTGCAAAACCAGAACCAACGCCAGGACCCTCAGGATAACAGGCTTGGAAATAGTTATCCATCTCTGCCCTTAATGGGCGAACATCCCTGAGGCCATGCGGATTGGTGGTATAATCACAATCCAAATCCGAAGGATAACCATAGGTAACAAGTATTTTTTGCATTTCAAGCGGGTCATTCAAATCTGAAAAATAATCCTCTGCCGAATATTTCTGGTCTATAAGCCGGGAAAGATAACAGCCAGTCGTCTCTTCTGCCCCGAATCTTTTCTCAACTGAGTCTGCCCAATCCTGAATGGTGAAATATTGCACCCCGCTTGCTGTGTCATAAGCCACTGGCGCAAGCTGCTGGCATTCCTCCGGGCAAACGGGCATGGAATCAGACTCCAATGCACCTGTCCCGAAAATTGCGATGTTCAGGCTCATCCAGCTGAAAACATACATAAGCGGCAAAACGAACATGACCCCTATGGCCATTGCAATAAGCAAGCCTCCTAACCGTCGGGTAAGGAAAAATGAACGGGCAACTATGCCAAGAAGAAGTATGGACGGCGCAACCCCTGCGACAACTTCGGTTATGAAAAACTTTTGCGCGGATATGGATGAAATCATCGGGGTATAGAAATTAATTACCGTATTGTAACGTTCCACATCGAGTATTTTTTCCGGCTGCCAGCCAACCGAAAAACTTGCCCACAGGGTAGGTATGGGATAGATAAAGGGCACAAAATTAATGCCGCTTCTCCTTCCCATCTTCTGCCCTTCTTTTGCAGCATTATCAAGCCAGTCCCCGACATCCTTTTGCATCATGTTTTGAATGTCGTTAACATAGGCTTCTGCAATGTATGCAGCGCAGTTAGAATTAATGTCGGACTTGCAGGCAAGTTCAGAACCCGGGTTTAACGGGTCAGGAAGGTGCGAATCCGCAAGCGAATCCGCCATAATCTTATCCAAGAAACCCATTCCAAAAAACAATATGCCAATGATGAGAATGGTAACGAATAATTGGTTTAATTCCACTGCTCCCCATGCTTTCAGTTCCGGCATGTTGAAAGATTGGCCGGCTATGTATGCGAAAATCAATAGCAAAAGGGTAATTATTATCAGCAATGCAGAAAGGACTTTCCAATCCTTGATTAATTCAAACTGGCTGGATTGCCCGGCCAATGCCACCTTATTCTGGTAAAAAGATTCGGCTTCAGCAACAGGGGCTTGCAAAACCGAAACGCATGCACCATTTTTGCATTCAAAATTAGGATTGCATTTTATCTTAACAGAATCCACAATAGGGATATTGTCAGGATTGTTGATGCAAATAGATTCTAGAACAGTATATTTGTCAAAACAGCCATCTGGGCTCGTACTGGCAATCAATGATGGGTAATTCCAAGAAACTGCAGTAGCAACTGAGCTATCCTGCCCGTCCGGGTCAGTGCAAAACGGAAGCGGGACACAAGCAAACTTATTAGGCTCGTATTCTTTGCACCCATAGCCAGGACCGCAAAGCATGTTTTCTGATTTCCCTTGGATAATTCCATTTGCGCCAATTTCGCAGAAATATTCTTTTATGGTAGTATCGCTTAGGCAGACATCGCCTTGCCAATTCTGAGAAGGATAATTCCATATTGTGCTTCCAAACTTGTAAACGTCCTTGCCATTATCGCTATCTGTACAGGTATATTGATTGGCAATGCAAGCGCCTTCAGAACAAACAAAACCAGACGGGCATTCAATACCGCGAATTGCATTCACTTTAATTTCAGTCCCATCGCAATAGTATTCCTTTAGGTGAGTTGAATCTGCGCAAACGTCGGTTTCGTGGGTGGCCCTGCCATCATTTGTTACAGTTGTAATCCCAGGATTGTAGATATCATTTCCAGAATCTGTTTCGGTGCACGTAATTACTGGAGCGTTGTTGACACAAACGCCATTTTTACATTCATAACCGAATGCGCAGGGAATGTTGACAAAAGTTCCTGATACTTCAGTATCGCCGTGCTTAACTGGGCAATACCATTCCTTTACAGTATTGGCATTGGCGCAGGAATCAACCTGAAATGTAGGGGGAATACTCCAGCTAGTCGTGCCTTTTATGGAAACGTCTTTGCCATCGGGATCGACGCATTCCCCGGCAGCGAATGATAGGGATTGGACTGACAACAACAGCAAGATGAAGAATAAAAGCGAGCGTTTCAAATTTCTCATCCGATTCGTCGATTCTGCCGAATCTCCAGTAAATCCGTTGGATTTACATCTGTCGGGATTTTTTGAATCCCTCCATCCGACTTCTGAGAAATTTTTGCCAAAATTTCTCATCCAATCACCCTCAAGGCCTTGGCCACTGCACCAAGGAAGGTTATGAAAATTGCAAGCGTAAGGTTTGGCAGGAAAAACGCCTGAGGTATAATCCGCGCAATTTCACTAAAGCTTGCAGTAGAACCGCAAGGGCCAAGCACATAATCGTCAGTTATGGGCCCAATGGCATCGCAACTACCAAATACGACATTGTACATCGCGCCATTAATTGCATACATCATTGGAAATATGGTCAGTATCCCTATGGATAGCCCGATGAACATATTTCCAAGATTCCGTGTTAACGGAATTACCCTGAGAATGAATGCCAATGGCAAAAGAACGGCAGGCCCGATAATTCCCATAAAATAAATGAATTTTCTCTGAAGGCTTAGGCTGAGCATTGCGGGAGAAATGAATGTATAAAATAGGGTATCATACATTGTTGCCTGCGTTCGCTTGTAGGCCTGCGGCATGGTTGTAGTACCTCCGATAAACGGAAGATAGATTGAATAGGCATTTGCCCCGTCCATCTGCTTGCTTATGCTCTCTCGAATTGCAATTGAACCGATTGTCTTTGCCTTTGATTCCAAAGTGCCAAGGAAACAATCCGCATAGGAAAACAAGTCTGCCTGCTGGGCACAGGAAAATTCTGTGCCAGTTGCGGAAGTTATCGAAGTGGTAGCATAGTCTATGATTGCAGAGGAGATGGTGCAAGAAAAGAAAATTATCCCACCAACGGAAACAATAAGCAGTGCTGAAAATAGCAGATGGAAGGTTTCATCCTTGGACATTACTATCCAGTTTTGATTGCCCACCAGATGGCCAAACATATATAGGAAGATGATAATGAGCACCGCGAGAAGCATCACTATTGCAATGGTAGGCCCGGCATCCGGAAGAAGGGCGGAGTTGAGCACAGTATTTGCAGTTATTCCCGTGCAGGTAAACGCTGAGAATGAAATCGCAGCCATTAGTAAAAAGAATGCCAGGAACTTCATCATACCAGCCTCTGCAACCCGGGCAGGTAATATTCGCCTCCAAGTGCGGCAGATATGCTTTTTGCCCCAACATAGGTAATGGTTGAAATCAGGATTACGTCGATATAGCTAAGCATCACAAAATTGTTAATTGCATTGAAATAGGGAAACAAGACACCATAAATCAAGCTGATTTTTTGGCCAGCGCTCCCGCCCAGTACGGTATAGCCTAGAAACATCATCCCATACAGGGATTGGCCCATATTTATTGCGACTGGATAGAAAACGGTAGTTACGTAGTTCCAGCATGAAGCCCAGCAGGCCGCATAGCCAAACAATGACAAAAGGCATAATGGGGTGCAAATAACGACCCCCCACACCTCCCCGGGCGTACTGGTAAAATCTTTTATCCATCCTTTGCAGATTGAGGTAAAGCCAAATGGGATATTCAATTTCATGCTTGAAAAGCTTTGAATGCGCAAATCTTCTGCAGATGCGGTCGAAATAGAATTATGCAATTGAGCCGTAAGATAAACAGAAAACGGGAATATGATATAGGCTGCAAGGCAAAGCGCAATGAGAGTAGTCCCAACGGAACGAGTATAGGGAATAACGCGCAATGAAAATGCAATTGGAAGAAGGTACAAGCCGATGTAGGCAAAGAAATCGAGAAGAAGGGCTATGGCATGATAAATCAGTATGCTATTGGATAATCCCTGCATTGCCTGATAGAGTGTTGTCAGCATAGAACCATAGGCGCTATAGGGCGCTTCCATGTAGGAAGTAGAAAAATAATAGAATGAAACCGGATAGGAAAAAGAAAAGCCGGACAGGAGGGTAATATAATGCGAAACTTTTATTGCATCCTTGTAAGAATCCTCGAGTAATCGGCTGAAATCAAGAACAGAATTTTTTGCAACATCAAGAAGCGAAGACGAACCGGAATAGGATGAAAGGGCAATTGCCAAATCAGAACCTTCTACTATCGCCAAAACTGCAATTATGATTATAACGGATACAATTAATTCCCGAATTTCTATTCTTGCCCAGGCTTCAAGCTGGGGCATATTCAATGCGGTTGAAGCCATATTCATCATGACAAGAATAAGGACTACGATGAGCAGGATTACCGGAAAGATCATCCAGAGCGCGGAATTTTGCTGGATTGAGCCAAAAACGCTGATATTTGCGAAGGATAGGCCAAAAGCTAGAAGTAACAATAGGAATAACGTCCTCCGCATGACGTAGTAACGAATATTAGCTTTTAATAGCTTTCCATCGGATTAATCTTATGTCGTCTTCTGAAAATTCGATTGAAGAATCAAAGCCTGAAAAAAGGCTGGAATACACGCTCAGCTACGGAAATATTTGGCTGTATGTCCTTTCGCTCATTAGGAAGGAAAAAAAGATTTATGCCTATGCGCTTGATGATGCGCTGGAATCTGAATTCAGGTTCAAGCCAAGCAAGGTGATGATTTATCTTGTGCTGTATAAATTGGAAGGGGAAAAGCTTATCGAATCCCACATGGAAGAACGGAGAAAGTATTACCAAATGACCAAAAAAGGGGGGAATGCGCTCGCGTTCGCAAAAAAGAAATTGAACGAGCTGGCGAAAAAGCTTTAGATTGCTGACGGGATAACCATGTTGATTGTAATTACAGGAACGCCCGGAACCGGAAAAAGCGAAGTTGCGAAAGAGCTTGCGAAGATCACCGGTTTTTCCATTGTCGACGTAAAGAAATTGGTGGAAACTAAAAAAATATTTACTTTCGGTTCGGGCGGGGAGAAGGAAGTTGACATCCGGACGCTCGGGCGGGCTGTATTGGCAGAAGTTCGGAAGAAAAAATCGAACGGAAACACGCAACAAAACATTATCCTCGAAAACCACATGCTCTGCGAATTTTCCATTCCAGCGGATTTTGTTTTTGTTTTGCGGGCGAACCCGGACATATTGCGAAAACGGCTGGCAAAAAGAAAATACCGAACGGAAAAATTGAAAGAAAACCTTGGCTCGGAAATGCTTGACTACTGCACGCTAAAGGTTAAGGCGAACTACGGGATTGAACCGATTGAGATAGATACTAGCAAGCTTACGGCAAAGCAAACCGCAGCGAAAGCCGCCCGAATTATTTACGATAAAAATAAAAACAGGAAAGGCGATAAGGTTAACTATACCAGCTATCTGAAAAAGTTCTTGGGGTTGAAATGAATGGCAGATTTGAACGAGAAACGGGTTATTGAAGCAGCCCTATTCATCAGCGCACGGGAAATGAGCTTAGAGGAATTGCGAACGCTTACTGGAATCGGCGCATTAGGTTATATACAGAAAATGGTTGAAGAATTGAAGAAAGAATACGACGAAAGAACGAGTGCGCTTGAAATCATTGATGTTAACGGAAAGTATGTAATGAGAATTAGGAACGATTATCTTGGGAGAGTAAAGCAGTTTGCCCAGGATTCTGAAATTACAAAGCCTGCATTAAGGACATTGGCTATAATTGCAAAGCATGACGGGATTTTGAAATCGGATTTGGTCAAGAAGATGGGACCGCAAGCGTATATGGATGTTAAAGAGCTTGTCAAAAGCGGGTTTGTAAAGACTCACAAGGCTGGAAGAACTTCAAAACTTACTGTTACAGACAAATTCAAGAAATATTTCGGGAACGTAGAGGATTTGAAAGCTGGAATGGTTGCGCACGCGACTGTTTCAACAGCGAACGAGCAGGGTTCAGCTAAAGAAGATGTGGCGCAGACAAAGATTGAACTGCCCGCAGAGTTTGAAGCCGGAACCGAAGAAAAAGAAGAAGGAATGGATGACTAGAAAGAAGAAGGAATGAATAATTAGCGAATTATAGGTAGACCGAATCCCGCTTGCCGATACTAGAAACCATAATTGTTTGGGATTTTTCATCAAGATAGATAATAAGTCGGTAAATTCCAACCCTGAGCCGAAAATCAGATGAACCGCTCAGCTTTTTCAAAAAACGGCGGGGAGAGATGCTGATTCTCTCAAGAACCGATAGTATTCTGTCCCGAACATCAAATTCCAGGGATGCAAAATCCTTTTCCGCACGGTCGGAAAAAACAATGGAATACATTCAGCTACCTTTTGTATTTTGCTTTCATTTCGGCAAGCGTAATGTATTTACCTTTCTTGAGGTCTGCCTTGGATTTCTCCAGCTGCTTAAGCACTTCTGGCCTGACGGTCATGTGGTCTTCAACCAAGTCCTGGATTACATCCTCGTAGCTCTCGCTGGCAGACATCTTCATGTTGTCCAGCATTGCCTTAAGCGTGGTGGATACTTTTATCGTAGTATACATAGGTATACTTAGGTATACAAGGATTTAAAAGGCTTATTTCTCAATCGCAAGGAAGCCTTCAGAAGTAGAATTTGCTGTTGGACTGGATCTAAATCCACCCTGAGGCCGATTGGCGAATTCATTCGCATAAACTAGGCAATTCCTGTTTTGAATTGGCTCCCGGATTAATGATTTATGCAGATCTCCTGGCAATTCAAGAGTTAAAACTGGGATGCCAAGCGCTCTCAAATATCCGTTAAGGTGAGAAGCAAGAGAAGAAGAAAGGTCGCCTACATTGAGAATCACCGCAGAAGCATTGGAAAGATATTTCAAGCTCCACTCCCTGAATACATTGGCATAGCTAGCATCAATTACCAAAACATAGCCTTCATTTCCTTCATTGAACGCAATATCTTCAGCAGTTGGTTTATGATTAGGAGAATACCTTAATTTCCCGGATGAAACTACTTTCGTTCCAACCGCGCCAAAAGCATTGGTAACAATGGATGATTTATCAGCAGCAGGACGAGTCACTGGCCCATAGGAAACAGGAGCGGATTGGACAACCACCCATAAATTGCGTATGCCATCTTCGTCATCGTTAACTAATTCAACATACCTTGAACCGAGCCTATGGACAAGCGCTCCAATCGAACGGTCTGGGCTAAGCTCTTGAACCAAAGCATCTTCACCTGAAAGAAAATTGGAACATGAATCCATAATGCTTCGAATATTCATTTTTACAAGAACCCCATCTCTTTTCCGTATAAGCGTCCCATCGAACATTTTCACAAGATCGATAAAGGAAGAAAATGCTTCTCCTGCACTAGCACCCCCATAAGCGTATTCTGCATTAGCACCCCCGATACCATGGCCAAGCGAAACAGTAGAGCCTACACCCTGGATTACAAGATAATTCATTGAGTAAAGTGGAAGGACATAATCCTGATAGGGGAGACGCATTCTTGCACCAAAAGCAGGCATTATCATTGCACCCGGATTTTCAGTAATTCCTTTCATGGCTTTGAAAACCGCGACATCATCCCTGAAATCGCTGGCGAGTATTAGTCTTATTTGATGGAGCACCTGCTCAACCAAATGGTCAATATTGCGGTCCATAACGGATGCAGCACCGCTGTGCCAAAGCCCCACTCCTGCAGGATAATCATCAGAACGGACCATAAACGCATTTGTACCAAAATCAGTGAATTTGTAGGGAGCGTATATTCCAAGCAATGCAGTTTTTATCTCATCTATTTCGGCTGGAGTGAATTTTCCTTTTATTAATCTTTTCTGGGCTTCTTTGGCGGATTTTGCGCTCAACGCGCCGGAATCCATAAAAAATCTTTGAAGAAGTTTAGGAGTAACGGAAATATGAGATGGAAAGAATAACCCACTGTTCTTACCTACATCTTGTATTGCAGACATATCCGCCCTTAAAGAACGGGATTTGGGCCCAACTTCACCAGGACCTACAGTTTTTACTACAGGAGCATATTTTGCTACATCATTCAAATATCCCATGACGAAAATATATGTTAGCAAATGCTTATAAATGTGATAAAAGAAACAACGCAGACGGGTAAGATATTAAATAAAAGATTTATTTCTCAATGGCAAGGAAGCCTTCAGATGTTTGAGCAGCGATATTAGAGCCATAACGTCTGGGACCGGGCTGTTTTGCAAATTCATTTGCATATACCGTACATGCCCTATCTTGAGTCGGCTCCTGCTTCAGAGACTCTAAGAGTTGTGCGTCGCAAAGTCCAAAATTACAGCCAATAACCGGAATGCCGGATGCACGAATAAACCCTCCAAGATGGGATGAAAAGTCCTTAAGAATTCCTCCATGCAGATTCAACACAACTGCAGCAGCATTTGAAAAATATTGCAAACCCCATTTCCTGAAATTCCTTGCAGAACCTAAATCGCCGAAGTCCACTACTAAAACATAGCCGGAATTATTTTTATTGAAGGCAAGATCATCTGCATTCGGCTCAAGATTCGGGGAATAGTGCAATTTTCCAGAAGTTACGATTTTTGTCCCGATTGCACCTAGTGCGTCAAATACGATGACCTGCCTATCTAATTTAGGGCGAGTTATGGGCTGGTAAGTAATTGGGGCGGATTGAACGACCATCCAATATGGCCGAATCGCATCCTCGTCGTCATTGACCAATTCTAAATAACGTGCTCCAACCTTAGAAACCAACTCCCCAACTGCAGGATCTGGAATAAAATCACTGCGGTCTTCATTTATGAAATCCATGCTAGCGCTAATAGTGCTGGACAGATCTATTTCTTCAATAGTGCCATCGAAATGTCTTACGGCTTTCCACTGAAAAAAACGATTAAATCTGGAAAATGACAACAACGCCTCATCTGCAGAAGAACAAGTGCGAGCGCGAATTGAATTTGCGCCTCCAACCCCGCAACCAAGCGAAGCTAGAGAGCCGACGCCAGGAATAAGAAGATAGTTTATATGGTAGGCTGGATAATGATGGTCATCAAAAAATCCTTTGCCAAAAACAGGCATTATCAACGCTCCTGGATTTTCAGTTATTCCTTTTAATCCGTTAAATGCTACTGCATCTGGACTGAAATTACTCGCAAGAATAAGTTTTATCTGGTGCAATATCTGTTCTACCATCGCATTCACGTCCTTGCTGACAATTGACGCAGCACCGCTGTGCAAAAGCCCGACTCCTTCGGCATAATCATCAGAACGCACCATGAATGAAGAGGCGACATGGTTATCAAACCTGTCCAGCGGGTGAAGTTCAAGGAGTGCAACAGTTATTTCTTCTATTTCTACAGGGAGGAATTTTCCTTTTATTATCCTTTCGTTTGCCTCTTCAAAAGAGCGGGCAGTAAGCGCACCGGAATCAGCAAGAAACCTAACTAAGAAATTAGGAGTAACTGAAATATGCGGAGGAAAAAACAGGCGCTTGTCCGTCTTGTCTAGGCCTTCTATGGCAGATTCATCCGCCCTTAGATAAAAAGATTTTGGCCCTACTGGCCCATTGCCTACGGTTTTGACTACGCGTCCATATCCGCCATAATTAAGCATTCCCATGACGAAAATATATGTTAGCAAATGCTTATAAATGTGATAAAAGAAACAACGCAAGCGAGTAAAAGTATTAAAAACTGAACGTTGCCCAAATTACTTCCACTGACATTCACTTGCCAAGATCGCGTAACCCGGTAGCGCGCATGCCTGGAACTTTTGATTTAACAAAATCCAGCTAGCATGTCCCTTTGGGATTGCAAGTTCAAATCTTGCTCTTGGCGTGTTTTTTATTTTTCTATACCCGCCTATCAATAATATCTTCCGAATCTTTCCCTGTCCCAATCAAACCAACAGGAACATTAAGCTTATTTTCGATTTCCTCTATGAACTTTACTGCTTCATCAGTAAGGTCGGAATATTTCCGTTTTCCTGCAACAGCCGGAAATTTGATGTCTAATTTTGTAACCGCAATTCCGGTCGCTCCGTTAATCATTGATGCGAGCCGAAGGTCATCCCAATGCAATTCTTTTGATGTTCTTCTCGGCCTTCCAGTTACTGTACCGAACTCTTGGAATCCGATTTTCTCCGCATCTTCCCTCTGGATTTCCCCTGGAAGATAACCTGCACCAACACGGGTAGTATATGATTTGATTACCATTATTACATTGTCAATTCTTGTTGGACCTAAGCCAACATCGGCTGCAATGGAAGATGCGCTCGTATCTTTTGAAGTAACGAACGGATACGTCCCGTATAACACGGAAAGCATGAATCCCTGCGAGCCTTCAACCAACACATTTTTCGCAGCATTAACCTCTTTTGGAACATCAGTAATATATTTTGCCAATTCCGGGACTTCTGCAGCTAGTTTAGCAACACGGTTCACACGGTCGGAAACAGCCGGACCGCAACCAGTTTTGGTTGTCCCGATTTTCGCTGAGTTAGCAGATGCAGAATCCCGCTCAATATTTTCTTTTGTGATTACGGTCGAGCGCTTATCCACCCCAACGCGCCCGTCGCATTTGGTCATCTCCACTTCCTTCAAAAATACTTCAGGATTTACCGCAACTCCCGCACCAATTAATATCCTTGCTTTTTCGTTTACAAAACCGCAGGAGAGCATCCTCATTCCGAATCGCTGGCCTTTGTGCCAGACTTCATGGCCCGCGTTTGGGCCTACTCCGCCTCGCGCAATTATTTCAGGATTGTCGTGAATTGCTAAATAAGAAATGATTTTTCCTTTTCCTTCGTCGCCATATTGTCCGCCGATGACTATGTTTTTACTCATATAAATCACAGGTTAAATTAGTTTTTATTTCCCTAAAACAATAAATTCGGATTTTACCTGTTTCAATGTATTAAGCGATTTTATTTTAATTACTCCCTTTCTTGAAAGAACGCTCCTAACAAAGCAGTAATACTCATCAATGTCTTTTGTCCTTACTTTCACTAATAGCTCCCAGTCTCCAGTAACTATGTCAATGCTCTCGATTTCCCTGAACTTCATAAGCTCCCTTGCAACCCTTTCCGGATCCCCGTATTCGTCGGGTGAGACGTTAATCAGAACATGGCTGCAGAAACCTCGGTTGATTTTTTTGTAATCCATCACCGCCTTGTACTCGATTATTTTGCCTTCTTCCTCCATCCTTTTGATATTGTAGTGGAGCGTTGTCGGGGGCTCATGCGTCTCTTTTGCCAGGCGTGCAATCTGCGGCGTGCAGAACCCAGTTGCCAACAATTCCAAAAGCTTTTCCTCGATGTTTTTCATAATATCACCATGCGGATAATGATTATTTTCTACGTATAACTGTATATTATACGAAAATATTATAAATAGTTGCCACATTTTCGAATATTATGCAGAATGATTAATATTGATCAGTAATAGACAACTAATACGGTGATAAAAATGATATTGAAAAAAGATTCAGGAATAGAAAGATTTGAAGGATTCCAATCGATAACTGGATTGTTGAAGCCACATAGGCGTTTGGGACAGGTAAACGTTCTGGTGGATAGCTTGCATCCGACACATGCGCTTAATGATTTGCGAGGATTCCTTAGAAAGAAAGGAATACATCCTGACAGGGTAAGCTTTCACGAACTTCCAGATGGAAAAGAACTTGTAAAACGGTGCATACCTTGGCAACACGGAAGGGATATCCTTAACGTTCCAGAAGGATTCTTTGGGTTAATCTTCAGCGATGGGCTATTCAATCAAAGCTCGCCGATAATCCATAGGGCGCTACTGGAAGAGATGGTTAGGATTATGGATCCTCAGCATGGCATTGCAATGCTAAGATGGGTGGCAAAATGGCCTGGAAAAGTCCCGCCAGAAAGCAGGTTGGATATTGATGAAGGGATTATCAAAGACGGTGCTGAAGAGATTTTGGAGGCAGTACTGGGCGGAGCAACAGATATGAGCGTGTTTAATCGGAAAATACTAAACTTAGTAAAAACGAAATTAAGAGAGCACGGAAAATGCATAATGAACATAAATACCCCAATAATACTGAGCAATTTAGTTTCAAATCGCATGCTTCCAGAAAGTATGGAAATTCTGATTCATGAAAATGGAGAATTCGAATTTTTTATGACAGAACATGCGGTTATGGAATTGCTTAGACTTATGGGTAATCTGCTTCAGTTTGCTCCGCTTCATGTGATGGAATCATTGCTAAGCGTTCAACGGGAAAAAGGTGAAAATTTCTGGGTCAATCGGTTCGTGCTGACAAGAAATCCGGACGTTATGCTGCCGCCTCATCTATCCACTTAATCAGGACATCAACGCGGGTTTATTGGTGGCAAAACTGAATATATTTTGGTGATAAAAATGATATTGAAACAGGATTCAGGAATAGGAAGATTTGGGGGGTTTCAAAAAATAGATAGATTATTGCTCCCTTTGAGAAATTTGGACAGAATAAACGTGTTGGTTGACAGCCTGCACCCAGTCCATAAGCTAAATGATATACGCAGATTCATGGCTAAACTTGATGTGGATGATAAAAAATTAGAATTTCACGGAATGCCTGAGAGGAGAGCA
>JBAYGV010000007.1:0-12723 GCA_041666445.1 Candidatus Micrarchaeia archaeon
TTATTTTTCTTTTTTATTTTCAATTAGATTTACTGGATTAGGTGAAAATCATGGTACGAAAGGAAGTAGTTGTTGAAGAAGTCCAAAGATTGATGGATGGATTGGAACAAATTAGGAACGTCGCTATTGTTGCGCACGTTGACCACGGAAAAACTACGCTCACTGATTCTCTTGTAGCTAGGGCAGGACTAATTTCAAAAGAACTTGCAGGCGAACAGAGAATGATGGATTTCGATGAACAGGAACAGGCAAGAGGAATTACGATTAAGGCGGCAAACATTTCACTCGGTTTCACTTTCAACGGAAAGGATTTCCTAATTAACTTGATTGATACCCCTGGCCACGTAGATTTCGGCGGCCACGTAACAAGGGCGATGAGAGCGGTTGATGGGGTCGTTCTCGTAGTAGATTCTGTCGAAGGCGTAATGCCGCAGACAGAAACCGTATTGCGACAAGCATTAAAGGAAAGGGCAAAGCCAGTAATTTTCATCAACAAGATAGACCGATTGATTAACGAATTGAAATTGGATGCAAACGCAATGCAACAGAGGCTTTTGAAAATAATCATGACGCTCAACAAAATCATAGAAGCGAACAGCCCGCCTGACAAAAAGGACGAATGGTCAATTGACCCGATGAAAGGAAACATTGCATTCGGAACCGCATTCAACAAATGGGCATTGAGCGCAACTTCAATGAAAAAATTCAATATCTCGTTCAAGGAAATGCACGAAAGGTGCAGCAACGGCGACCACAAATACCTGGTGGAAAAATCACCTTTGGACGAAGTGCTTTTGGAAATGATAATTCTTCATTTGCCGAACCCGAAACACGCGCAGATTTATCGTATTCCTGTTTTATGGAAAGGGGATATAACCACGCCGGAAGGCCAGGGCATGATAAAATGCGATGCAAGCGCAAAAACTATCGGGGTTTGCTTTGGTGTCGTCTATGATGAACACGCTGGAGAAGTCGGGGTTGCTCGATTGTTTTCCGGAAGCGCAAAGAAAGGAGACCAATTGTATATTCATTCAAAGAAAGCCTATGGAAAAGTCCAGCAAGTCGGCATCTACATGGGTCCGGACCGAATTACCTGTGAACGGATAAGCGCAGGGAATATCGGAGCGCTTGTCGGCCTGAAGGATATGTATGTCGGTGAAACCGTAAGCACGGACATCATCGAGCCGTTCGAACAGATTAAGCACTACTCCGCGCCAGTCATGACCAAGTCGATTGAAGCAAAGGAAAGCAAGGATTTGGCAAAATTGATTGAAGCGCTACGAGGCATATCGAAAGAAGACCCGACATTGAAGGTAGAGTTAAACCAGGAAACGGGCGAGCACCTGATTTCAGGCATGGGCGAGCTCCACTTGGAAATTGTCGAGTATAAGATTAAGAACGAAAAGAAAATCAACATTGTAACTTCTCCGCCCATTGTCGTTTACAAGGAAACCATACTTGGAAGCGCAGGGCCTGTTGAAGGAAAATCCCCGAACAAGCACAACAAAATCAAGATAATGGTTGAGCCAATGTCCGAGGAATTATTCAAGGCGATAGACGAGGGCGAAGTCAAGGAAGGCCAGCCAAAAGGAAAGGAAAATGTTGAAAAGCTTGTTGAGCTCGGAATCGAAAGGGAAGATGCCAAAAAAGTTTGGGATATTTACCGCGGCAACATGCTTATCGATTCAACCAAAGGTGTCCAATACTTGAACGAAGTCCAGGAATTGGTAATCCAAGGTTTCGAAGAAGCAATGAACCAGGGCCCGCTTGCAAAGGAAAAAGTGCATGGAGTTGTTGTCCGAATTAAAGATGCAACACTGCACGAAGACAATATACACCGAGGCCCGGCGCAAATGATTCCGACTGCCAAACGCGCAGTTTATGCAGGATTGCTTTTTGCAGGGGACACTTTGATGGAACCAAGGCAGAAAATATTGATACAAACCTTGCAGGATTATGCCGGAAACGTAATCAATTTAACCAACGGAAAAAGAGGTACGCTAGTAAGCATGGAGCAGGAAGGAGAAAACGCTTCGATTACCACGATTATTCCGGTTGCTGAAATGTTTGGTTTTGCGAACGAATTGCGAGGAGTTACGCAAGGAAGGGCAATTTGGTATCCTGAATATGCTGGTTATGCATTTGTCCCGAAAGAGCTTGTTGCCAAGATTGTAAGGCAGACGAGAGAGAGGAAGGGGGACAAGCCAGACCCGCCAAAAGCAGAAGAATTCATGGAGTGACTTGCTAAGTTAATGCTTAGTAGTCACAGTCGCCCTAGTCTTTGTTTTTACTTAGTGACGGGCTCGCTTCCCTCACTACGTTCGGGAGGCAATAAGTACCTAACGAGCGAAGCGAGTGCATTCAATCTTTTTTTATTATTTTTTCTTATTTTATTTATTTTCTTTACCATCCTAGCTATCGCTATTTTTAAACATTACTCTACACTATAAATTATGGTAATTTTATGACTCACAAATCTAGTTCTATTGGAAGGAAATTGGCAGTTGGAGCGATTGCAGTTGTTGCGGCTTTTGGATTAGCGAAATGTGCGGGACCGGATGTTCCTGAAACTTACAGAGGAAAAGAAATTACGCAAGCAAATAGGGCTGAGATTTTACAAATTGAACCTGCAAGATTGGATGGGGGCGCACGGGCTGGAAAAATATTGGAATGTGAACGGACAGAAAGTTGCGTAACAAGGCTTCCGACTGACCAAGAAAGAAAAGAATTTGGGCTTGGAAATGGTTTTGTTGACTTCGGAAGAGGGGTAATAGAACCAGGGAATAGCAAACCCGTTGATGATGCAACAGGTGGAAGGATTGGCGGTGGGGGAGCAAGAGTAGAGGTCGGGGATGGACTATTCGTAACGAGTGTGAGTGAAACTGGAAACGAAGCAGCAAAACTGACCCCAACGACATTTTTAATGGGCGGCAGACGATACGGATTAGACCAGGGAGAACTCGGTGCTATCGTAGTCGGAGACAAAATAGAATTTGAAGATGGCGCAACCATAGAAATATCTTCCAAAAATTTGAATGGAACTATGCTAAGAGTCACGCACACAGAAACCGACGACATGGGAACTTTAACTACTCAAACTAGTTTAACCTATGCAAGATATGACGAATTGACAAAAACCGGGATTGGATATTCTGTATTGGCAACTTTGAATCCGAGCGGAACCCTTTCTGTTTCCGTAACTCGAACAGACCCGATAGAAGATGTACAATGGAAACCAGGACAGCAGCCGAAAGAAGGCGCGAAACCTACATCAGTACGGGCTTCCGGAACCTTGGATTGCAACCCAAATGAAACCGGTGCAAACAGGTGCTGGAGAGATTAAAAATAATTTTTTTCATTTTTAGTTGATTTCCAATGTCCCATAAGTTCGGCTCTCCGTCTAATTTTTTCGCAAACAGGAGAAACAGGTTTATCGGCGCGGCAATACTGGCAGCCGGATTAATGCTCTGGCCAGCAGATGCGCAAGGAAAGCCTCCGAAACAGAAAAATATCCCAATAGTTCAAATGCAAGCCCCGATGGAAAGCGAACCGAAAACCGGAACAAAATCCGAAAAACAAACGCCGCATACAAACGGATTTGCCTGGGAAGTCCATGAAGGGGACGAATATGAACACGGAATGAACGGCAATAAAGACAGTATGAGAATAATTGCAATCGCAAATTCCGGAATAATTTATGAATGGGGCATCAAGGAAATGAACGGGTTTGCAATCCCGCCAAGAAACAGGATATTTTTTTCAGCAGATATCGGAACTTGCTACATCCTTCCGGTTTCAGATTACCGGATGGTTTTTGAAAAGAAAGACGGAAAATTAATAATGAACGTAAGGCCACCGGGAGAATTCGGGGAGATGGATACGAATATGCCATTCTGCTCAACCCCCATACCTATGTCGACCATGGGAATAGGAAGCGGAATGCCGCAATTGCCTTGGGTTACGCCAGTTCCGTTCGGTACGTACCCGCTAACAAATTCAGCCAATCAATTCGGAACGCTTCCAGTTACTGCAAGGGAAATGCTGCTTTTGCCTCCTGAACAGGATTACGTTCCACCGGTCCTCATGATAAAAAGACCAAATCCAAACCAACAAAGATGAATTTTATGCTCCAACACCCGGCTCCCTCGACCCGAGCTTACGTTCTTCCCCCGGATGCAGATAAAACGAGACGTTTCTGCCATAGAAGAACGCAGTTCAACCCTCACAAGCCAACAACAGAATGCCCTCATTTTTACCAAGAATGTGATTTGGGAACAATAAAGAAAACCCACCACCGGGAAATCCGAAGAATCGTAAACGAAGCGGCATGGGAATATCTTAAGGGAAAGAAATTTGCAGATTGCGCGTTGCATGAAAAAGCAGTAGTCATTGCCTACGCGCTTATTGACAAACGGTTTTTTGGATTCGAAAGGGTGGAGGCTGTAAAGGTTCCCAGCGACCGATGCGCAGACATGGTTTACGCTTCACCCACAGATACAAAAACAACCAGAATGGCAACGGATGTAGAATTGCTCTGGCTCTTTGCAGGAGTTTTTAGGGCAATGGGCGGGCAGTTTAGTGAAAAAATAGATTACAAAACCACTTTCTTAACGTGCGACCCGGAACGTGGACCATTTAGTTTTGAACATGGAAAGATAATGTTTGTTATGCAGGAACCAAGGGACTGACCGAATTATTCTGAAATTTTACTCAAACGTAGTCCTTCCAACCCGGAAGAATTGGACTTTTTCATCTTCAACACGGGCATAAATCAGTTCTTTCCTTAATTTTCCTGCAAAATCCATCGACTCCACTATTTCAGGGAGATTGGTTTTCCATTTTTTAGGGATTACTTTCAGAACATAATTAGTCCTGTCCTCTCCCGGGCGGACTCCTTTCCTGTGGACGCGGATGTAATCGTCGCCTTCAATGTTGAACCTGCAAACGTAGCCATGGTTCCAAAGATGACGGACTACGGCCAGTTTATCTTCTGCTAATTTGTCTGCCTTTTTAGCCATCTTCAAGTAGCCTTTTTTATCAAGAACCCCTTTTTCCTCTAAATAGGCAGCCAGCAATGGATGGATCTCAATTGATTCTAGTATTTCCGGAATTGCCCCAATCCTATGCAGTTTCTTTATTGTTTCAACATCTTCAATGAGTATGGATTTCATAACTTAAAGAATACTAGTAAGAATATAAAAACATAATGACAAATCAAAACCCATGGCAATTATCAATACGGATGGCGCCTGCTCTGGAAATCCCGGGAAAATGGGAATCGGGGCAGTAATAACTGAGAATGGAAAAACTTTAATTGAAATAAGCGAAGCCATCGGAAACGGGACGAACAATATTGCGGAATATACTGCAGTAATCCGAGCGCTGGAGGAAGCGAAGAAGCTCGGGATTAAGGAAATAACCCTGAGAAGCGACAGCCTTTTGGTAATAAAGCAATTGCGCAATGAATTCAAGGTAAAGGAATTCCACCTGCGGGAACTGAAAAGAAAAGTAGTAAAAGTAAGCGAAGGGATGGCGATTAAGTATGAACATATACCGCGGGAAGAGAATGGGATTGCGGACGAGCTTTCGAAACGGGCAATAGGATTATGCCCCTAGGTTGACGGTGACATGACAAATGGATATACGGAATGATTTTTCAATAGGAAAATATTTTACTTTCGACCCGAGCAAGGACAAGCCGGTTTACAATTGGTTCTATTATAAGGAAGCGTTTTCTCCAGAGGTAGTAGACTATGTAATCAACAGATATATTCCCAATCCCAATTCGGTTTACGACCCGTTTTGCGGCGCAGGAACAACCATGCTTAGGGCAAAGGAGCTTGGAATGAACGGATTTTCGGTTGATTCTTCCCCGCTTGCTGTTTTCGTTTCCCGGGTGAAATGCGCGAACTATTCGAACGAAGATATTTTGGAAATCGAACGGGCGATTGCGGAAATGAGTGAAAAAACTGAAAACAAAAATACCGAACGCAACCAAAAAATTGATTGGCAGTTTGAACTATTCCCGCCCGAGCGTGCTTTCCCGCCTTCGAACTTGAATGCGCTTTTATCAATCCGAAATGCTCTCGAATCGGTTGAGAACGAAAAGGCTGCCAATTTCCTAATGGTTGCGCTCCTTTCAATAATGCCACAAACTTCTCTCATAATAAAAGATGGTGGAGTGCTGAAAGTAGACAAGAAAAAAAGAACGATGCCTACCAAGGAGGCTTTCAGGAAAAAAGTAAAGGCAATGCTTGCGGATGCGAAGAGTATGGCACGAAACGGAAACTCGATTCCAGCTATCGAACGAACCGTCCCTGACATTCGATTGGGAGATTCGCGGGCAACGGATTTTGAATCAGAAAGCGCAGACTTGATTGTTACTTCCCCGCCATACCTGAACAATATAGATTATTCTAAGGTTTATGGGCTAGAACTCAGTTTGCTTGGGTTGGATAAGCGAATAACCTTGGAAACCCGCAACAGGAGCGTCCGTTCGTTCATAACTTCTTCAGCGTACGACAAAGGAGAACTTCCAACAGAGGTGCAGGAATTCGCGGATAAAATCCCTATTGTCGGTTCTTATTTTTCAGACATGAACTTAGTCCTGAAAGAAATGCACCGAATCCTTAAGCCAAACGGAGTTGCAGGTTTTGTTGTCGGGAATTCGGTAATCCACGAAACGCATATTTTAGTGGACGAAATAATTGGGGAGATGGCAGAAAAATTAGGATTCGAATGCGAAATAGTTGTCGGGCTTGAGCGGATTGCAGATGTACGGCCAGCAAAAGTAAAATCACGGGAAAGCATGATTGTGATGAAAAAACAATAGGGTTTAAATCCAGAGCCAGCATGATATATTCCTGATTCTATGGCAGCGGGAAAAGAAAAAAAAGCATTACTCTTATTCAAGGACGGCACAATAATCCATGGAAAAGGATTTGGCGCAGTTACGGAAACGGTTGGCGAGCTGGTTTTCACAACCTCAATGCAAGGCTACCAGGAAGCGTTAACCGACCCAAGCTACGCCGGGCAAATCCTATTGATGACCTATCCGCTTATTGGAAATTACGGAATAAACAAAATGGATTTTGAAAGCGAAAAAATTCAGGCAGAAGGATTTGTAGTAAGGCAGCCGAGTTCGTTCTATGCAGACAGGGATGCCAAAAAAAGCATTGATGAATTTTTGGTGGAGCACAACAAGCCCGGAATTTATGATATTGATACGCGGGAGATAGTAAGGAAGGTACGGAATTACGGGGTAATGCCTGCAAAGCTGATAGTGTATACTGATAGCGAACCAGCGACCAAAAATGCTGATTTCGATTACTCCTCGATTAATTTCGTGGAAAAAGTCTCAACAAAAAAACCTCTTTTTTTTGGGGACGGCGGGGCGAAACAAACCGTAGTCCTTCTAGATTTCGGAGTAAAAACTAGCATAATCCGCGAGCTTGTGAAAAGAAATTTGCGAGTCGTAGTATTGCCAGAAAACGCAAGCGCAGAGGAAGTGAAAAAATACGAGCCGAACGGAATTCTTTTGTCAAACGGGCCGGGGGACCCGGCGATATTGACGCATATTCACAAAACAATAAGGGAATTGGAAAAATACCCGATATTTGGGATTTGCCTTGGGCACCAATTGCTTGCCCACGCATTTGGAGGAAATACGTACAAGTTGAAGTTCGGCCATCGCGGCTCCAATCACCCAGTTCTGGACAAAACAAGGGACGAATTGGTAATAACTACCCAAAATCATGGGTTTGCAGTAAAAAGTATGCCAAAGAAATTCGAGATAACCCACGAGCATGCCAATGACAAAACGATTGAAGGGATTTGCCATGAGAGCAAGCCTATTTTCTCGGTGCAATACCATCCGGAAGCGAGCGCAGGGCCGCACGATTCAAAATACTTGTTTGATGAGTTTGTAAAGAATTTATTGTAAATTCTTCAGCAGTCGACATTTGCAATGCAAATGGAGATAAGTCGTCAGCAGACGACAGCATCGGAAATTCGATAGAATTGACGAATTTGATGAAGAATCTGCTGTGAGTTTGACAAATAAATCAAAATCCAGTAAAAAAATCTGCAAAACCTCCTCAAAAAAACGGCACCTATTTATACTTTTTCTTCGTTTTAACTGTCCATGGTAAGAAATACTCTTGGAAACAGGCTCAAAATAAAAACTGACCCTAATTCTGTAATCCTTGCGGTTGAATCCCAGGGATTTTGCGTTTCACTCTTAAAAAGCGGGAAAACAGAAAAGCAGGAAGGCAATCGCCCATCGGAATTCAACAAGCTGGTCGGAAGCTCATGCGTATCCTGGGTTGATTTTGTTGCAAAGGACCTGGCCACTGAAGCGGAAGACGTGGCAGATTCATTCGGATTCGGCAGAAAATTGGTCGAATCTCTTCTAACTAATAAACGAGGCTCATACATAGACAATGATAAGGAGATGGGCCTTATGATTCCCGCAGTCATTGTCAATGGGTTCGATGTACGGGTTAATCCATTATTGATATTAATAAAAAGCAACCTGGTTATGACGCTTCACGGAACTGAAGTAAAACGATTTTTCCATCTTAGAAGATATGCTGAAACGTTCATAAAAAAAATAAAGATGAACGAGCCGGCTCCAGACAAGCTCACCAGGATACTGATAAGGATTCTTGATGAAAACAACGGCAGGAATTTCGACCACCTGCGCGAAATAGAAGAAAACGGAGACAAATTAAGCGAAGTTCTGGCAGACCCGAAAACACCGAGGGAAATTTTAGGGCCGAAAATATACGGAATGAAACACGCGCTTATAGTATACCTTGGTGCGCTATGGAGCACTGCTGATGTTTTAAACGCCTTGCGCTACGGTGACCCGGAATTGCTGACTGACGATGAAAAAATCCTCAACCAAATGGGATTTTTAAGTGAAGAAATTAACACGCACATTAGCCTTGCCGAGCACCTTAGCGAAGTTTTAGCAAGCGGGCTTGAAGTATTGCAGAGCATTTACAACAACCAGCTTCAGATTCTGAATAACAAGCTGGCCATGGTAGTAACCTACTTGACCATAATCGGAACTGCAGTATTGGTTCCGAACACCATTGCAACAGTCATGAGCAACTCGGCATTTAATATGACCCCTGCAGACGCCGGATGGTACCTCGCATTTCTTGCAATATCCACGATTCTGGCAGTAATACTATCGTGGGTATGGGTAAAGAAAATGGGCTGGGTCCCAAACAGGCCGGATTCCGGATAATGGGAACACGCAAAGCAAAATTGCAGATTCAGAAATGGATTTTTGCGCTGTCCTTAAGCGCTTTTATCCCAACCAGCTCTTTTCCGCTTAGATATTCAATCAGCGCTTTTCCTGAAAGCGAAATATAGCTGAACTTGCTCTTGTCAATATGGAATTTTTCGATGGACGTTATCGTATGCCCGCCCCCGACTATGGAAAAATTAGTGCAATCCGCAATAGTTCCGAGCACTATGCGGGAACCCTTGGAAAATTCATCGATTTCGTAAACCCCCATCGGACCATTAATCATTATTGTCTTTGATTTTGAAAGTATGTCCTTGTATTTCGCTGCGGTTTTCGGGCCAATGTCAAAGATTTCCCCGCCGCCCGCAATCCGCGGATCTCCACTATCGCAATCGATCCGCTTTCCATCCATATTCAGGCCAACATCAACTGGGATCACAATTTTATCCTTGTATTTTGCCAAAATGGATTTTGCTTCTTCGAAATATTCCGGCTTTACCTTTGATTTTAAAAATTCTTCAGATTTGCCGACATTTACCCCGCTCGCATGCAAAAATAGGACTCCGATTACTCCGCCAAGAAGCGCGCACCTTATTTTTCCTTTCTCAAACCATTTTTTCATTATTCCCATGGAATCTTCCGGCTTTGAGCCGCCGAAAACAAAGGTAACGTCCGTGCTGTCAACAATCTGGTTAAGCGCATCGATTTCCTCCTTTAATACGCGACCAGCTGCGCTCGGGACTTTTTTAGTAAAACCAACAACGGAAGCATGCCCCCTGTGCGCAACCGAAAGCGCATCCAGGAAAAAATAATCTGCAAGCGGTGCAATCTCTTTGATAATCGCAGCTTCTTCAACATTTTCCCCAGTTTCATCTTCAAGAAACCTCACATTCTCAAGCAGGACAACTTCCCCATCTTTCATGCTCTGAATCGCAGCTTTGGCCCTCGGCCCGACAAGCTCGTCAATAAATGTAATGGGATGCTTGATGACCATGGACAAAACTTGCGCATGGCCTTTCAGGTTCATGAAGTCCTCGTCGCCTTTCCTGCCCTGGTGCGCAATGACAACTACCTTTGCGCCTTTTTGGCTAAGTTCTTTTATCGTCCTTGCATGGGAAAGAATTCGTGGATTAAGCACTATATTTCCGCTTTCCTTTTCCACGGGAGAATTAATGTCCACCCTAATAACGACCGTTCTGCTTTTCACATCCAAATCGTCAATGGTTTTCATGCAAAAACACCCTACGCAGCAGGTTTAACCTCAGTTTTAGCAGCCGGATTCGCCTCGGTTTTTGCATTGGCTTCGGCCTTAACGGCTGCATCCGTAGTTTTCTTTTTTCCCCAATCCGCCTTTGTCGGGCATTTTGGGTCTACGCACATCTGGAAAACGTTCCTTCCTTTCATCTTGACTATTACGGTCGGTTTTCCACAGGTCCCGCATGGCTTTCCAGTTGGGGTTACCCACGCGCCCGTTGGCAGCGGATACGCGTTCCTGCAATTTGGATAGCCGCCGCAGCCGATGAATTGCTTTCCCATCCGCATTTTTATTATTCTCAGCTGCGCTCCGCACTTGTCGCAGACGCCAACCTGGCTTTGCATTTTTTCGGTTGTTTCGAGAGAACCGAGCAATTCCGTACCGATTTTATTTTCGTTTTTCTTGAACTTGTCCAATATCTGAATCAGTATCTCTTTCCCTTCATGGACAACTTCGTCCTTGTCCATCTTCCCATCCTGGATGGATTCCATATCATCTTCAAGCTTTCTAGTCATATTCTCGTCCAGTATTTCCGGGGCGTATTTCCCAAGAATCTTGACTACTTCAAGCCCAAAATCGCTTACCTGGATGGATTTTCCAGTCATGTAGCCGCGCTTATGCAAGGTTTCAATGATTGTAGAACGGGTTGCCTTTGTCCCCAGATGCCTGTCTTCGAGTTCGGAGATTATGGATGCATCCGTATAGCGCCGCGGCGGCTTGGTCTCTTTCTTGGTTTTCTTTTTCTTTTCAACCGGAACTTTCTCTCCTTTTGAAAATTCCGGAAGCTCCTTGTCTTCTGTCTTGTAATATTCTCCGTAGAAATCAATCCAGCCTTTTTCTGTCGTAATCACTCCGCTTGCCTGATAGTTTTCTCCATTTGAATTAACAAGCACTGCGGTGCGCTCCTTTTTGGCCGATGGCGCGAACAACGCAAGGAACCGCTTTACAATAAGATCGTAGAGCTTGCGTTCCTGTTCTTCAAGCTTCCCTGGCGACTGCCCGGTCGGATGTATTGCCGGATGTGCCGGATCCTCTTTCTTGCCCTCGAACGGCTTGAACCATTTGTTGGAGAGGATTTCATTTGCTGATTTGGAATAGGCAGAATTTTCGGATAGCTTCTTTACAATTCCCGGAAGGTTAAGTTTTGATGAAAGCTTTTGTGAAGAAGTTCTTGGGTAGGAAATGAGAGAAGATTCGTAAAGCGTTTGCGCGAGCTCAAGCGTCCTTGCGGGGGCAAAACCAAAAACCCTGTAGGCTTCAACCTGCAACGAAGTCAGGTCAAATGGCGGATTTGGCAAGATGGTTTGCTCTTTCTTTTCAACAGACTCAATCGCACCGTCTTTCTTTGTCTTATCGAGCGCGGCGGATGCAAGTTCTTCATCTTCAAACCTGCCTTCAGAATGCATGAATTCTATTCCTTTAATTTGAACAGTAACCTCCCAATAGGGGGTAGGCACAAAATTTTTTATCTGAATTTCAAGCTGGGCAAGAATATTCAATGCCGGCCCTTGGACGCGCCCGATGCTCATCACCCTAAAACGGTTTGCGGATTTGATTGCGGCCATCAACGCCCGGCTAAGGTTGATACCATAATACCAATCAAGAATGTGGCGGGCTTCGCCTGCATAGGCATTGTTATAGTCCAATTCGCCACGTTCGGCATAGGCTTCTCGCAAATCTTCCGTAGTCAAGGCAGAAAATTTCATTCTAGCTGCTGCCTTTTTCCCATAGGCAAACCGGAATACATTGTATCCAATCAGCGAACCTTCAATATCATAGTCGCAGGCAGCAGTGAACATCTTTGCTTTCTTGCCCAGGGATTCCAGAAGCGAAACGTAGGCTTTGGTATAGGCTGCAGCCTTTTCAGCCTTGAACGAAGGTACCCATTCAATGTCAAAGGCAGGATAGGCGCGCACTTTGCTTTTTTCCACCAACGTATAGATATGGCCGACTGCTGGGGCTACGGCAACTTCGGTTCCGCTTGCAATCCCAGTATAATAGGATATGCCGCCAAGGGCTTTCCTCTCGACCTTATCGCATATGGCATAGGCAATTTTTTCTGCAACCTTAGGTTTTTCTGCTACAATAAGTTCCATTTGAGCACCAATTACTATTTATTATTCGGCTACTAGCTAGCATAATATTAGTACGTAAAATGAGCTTAGGGATGAAAAGAATAAAAAGAGGAAGGTAAGTCGGAAGGATTGAA
>JBAYGV010000008.1:0-12534 GCA_041666445.1 Candidatus Micrarchaeia archaeon
AAATGAGTCTAATCTTCTTGAATATCTGTTGAAGGACAAGGAAACAAAGCAGATTGTAATGTATATTGAAGGAACGAAGGATGGAGTTGAACTTTTGAAGCAGATGAAAAAGGTAAATAAGGTAAAACCAATCATCGTGCTTAAGGCTGGAAAATACGGCGGGGCGCTTAAGGCAGCGAAATCGCACACCGGCAATCTTGCTGGGAATTATTTGGCATATAAGGCGGCGTTCAGGCAGTCTAAAGTCATTGAAGCTGAGGGATTAGATGAGCTTTTTGATTTTGTAAAGGTTTTCAACCAAACGCTTCCGTTGGGAGAACGGATGATGGTAATAACCAATGGCGGCGGGCTGGGCGTGCTTACGGCAGATGCGATTGAAGAGAATGGATTGAAGCTTGCCGAGCTGGATAGCGACCTGGCAGCCAGAATAAAGGCAGTTATTCCAGAGTATACTAGTGTTGGCAATCCGTTGGATCTTACGGCAGATGCAACCCCTGAAGAGTATAGGAAGGCCATAGAAATTGCAATGGCGAGCGATTCTGTTGACGGGTTATTTATAGATGTCCTGTTCCAAGCCCCAAATATGAATGAGAATATATTAAGCATACTGGAAAATGCATCGAACGATAAAAGAAAACCAATAGTAGTTACTGCCGTTGGCGGAACTTTTACCGAGAGCTATAGGAAAGTATTGGAAAGTTCAGGGGTTCCAACCTATGGTGCGCCAATTCAAGCAGTAAAGGCAATGAAAAAATTAGTCGATTATTCTCTGAAAAGTAAGTGTAAGGTTTGCAACGTCAGGACAAAATTGTAAAATTAAGGAAGGAACAGGCAAAACATAGGAGAGGGGGCATACTTCCACTAATAATGGGTTTGATTTTGGCGGGCGATATTTTTTCCACTTAAAGTTCCTCAACTAATTTTGTTCGGACTTTATAAACTTCGAGATATGGCTTGAATTTATTGAAGAAATTATCGAGGATTTGTTCATATTCTGGCGGAACCAACAGCACTGATTTTGTCCTAAAAAAGAATTTTTGTGTTGGCAATTTGTTGAATGTATAGTAAAACATCCGTTTTACGCGGTTAAATTCCTTCTTGTTTTTTGTTTTTATGTCGTAAATATAAATAATCCACATACAAACCAACAAAAAGAAAAAGGCGGTTAATATATATTAATGTATCTATAGTTACATAAAACAAAAACAAACAAACCAAACATAATAATAGTGGAACAATGCCCTCCCCCCACCCACATTTGATGCGCCAAAATATCTAATACAATAATTAGAGTATGGTTGTCTTGAATTGACGGCCAAAATTACAGGCGCAATACTAATTAGAGCGCTAGTTCACAGACGCAAACATTGAATTCAAGGCCAAAAAGCTCCTTTACTGCAACCTTTAATTCCCCCATTTTTCCAATTCTTTCTCCATTAGAGTAAATTATCCCTGATTTTGCGCTTTCAAAGCAGTCATTTTCAGTATTTTTTCTTATTTCAAACTCTTTAGACTGCTCCCCCATAATCGTTTGGAGGTAGCTTCTTATCTCTGAAAAACTAGCTCCCTTATCTACTAGTGCAAATATGAGCGCGTCCCCAACTTTTCCATTTACACACCTGGTTCCAATTTCATATATTTTTTGCGGGAGGCCCTTGGTTTTATTCACTCCAAGAACTTCAAGGGTTGATGGAATGAGGCTTGGCTTTACAATGCTGTATTCTTCGCTTGCAGCATTGAGAACCTCATCATAGCCTCCCGTTATTCCACAGGCGGCTATTTTTGCCTTGTTGGTGAGCGTAAATGTTTTTATTTCCATGAACCCCATGCTTCGCATGATTTCTTCTACGTCTTGGTTTTTGCGCAATACATTACCGCTCGTGAAGAAGTTTGGCATCGTTGGCTCGATATTTTCATACCCATAGGCAATTGCAATATCTTCCCATATGTCCACTTCATCCATTATATCCATACGATAGGGTGCAACCAATGCGGAATTTCCAACCACCCCATACCCCATTTTCTTAAGCAAATGCTTGGTTTCACCGCTTTTCAACTGAATGCCAATTATTTTTTGAAATCCGTTAAGGTTGATATCCATCTTTACCGGCTTCATGTCCGGGCAGGTTTCCCCATTTACTTTTATTTCAAATAGCTTTCCTTCCCTATCCGCAAGAGCGCAGGCGAACATTTTCAATACTCCATTTACTGTTTCCAAATGCGTTCCAGTAACTTCTACCAGCACGTCCTGGGTATTCTCACTCATGCGCGTCCGTTCGCTGTTGATTATTGGTGGGAAAGAAATTACTCCTGTTTTATCCATGATTATTGGCGCTTTGCCAGGAACCAAATGTGCATATTCGCTTCCTTTTGGATGCGTTGCCAGTATTTCTTTTATCCCCATCTCAGCATTCGAATCGAGCGGGACGAACCGGGCATCATCAACAGCCCGGTATATTAGCGGGAATTCAATTGTTTTTGCGTCGTGAATTCCAATGGCAACCTTTCTTCTTTTTCTGCCAACCGTTTCGTGTATTTTTTCCTGCGCATCTATCAGGTATTTCAGTGTTTTTTCATCAACTTTTACTCCCCGTACCAATACGGCGGAAACGAAAGGGCGCACTGAATTTACGCTCCTGTCTGATATTAGTGCAAATTTTGTTTTTTCTGTTTTATACTCGTAAAGTTTTCCTTTCAAATAGGAATTCAGCAATCTTGCGACTCCTTCGATGAAAAACAAATCTGGCCTGTTAGGAGTTACTTCAACAACAATTTTTCCATCCTCCTTCTCTTCGGTTGGAGCGCCGAGTTCTGTTAGTTTTTCAATTATCTTTTCCTTGTCCAAACCCGTAAGTTCGCTCAAGTCTTTCCAGTCGAATTCAGCCACAGCCACAAACATCCCCTTTTTTCATTTCTGCCATTTTTTTAGCATATTCCGTCGGATATCCTCCGTCCAAGCAGCCACTGCATATTGGTAATCCGATTGCCTTCTTTAACCCATCTATTGAAAGGTGGCCCAGGCTATCCGCGCCCATAAACTCCCTAGTCTCTTCAATTGATTTGTTGTTTGCAATCAGTTCCTTGTAGGTTGGCATATCCACTCCGTAAAAACAAGGCATTTTTATCGGTGGGCTGGTGATCCTCAAATGGACTTCCTTTGCGCCGGCATTTTTTACCAATGCAACAATTTCCCGGAGCGTGGTTCCCCTGACAATGCTGTCGTCGATTAAGACAACCCGTTTACCCTCCAAAAGCCCGCGCACGGCGTTCAGTTTCATTTTTACTGCGTTTGCCCGCTTTTCCTGCGTTGGCATAATGAACGTCCTTCCAATATATCTGTTTTTTATCAGTGCTTCCTCAAACGGGATTCCGGTTTCTTTTGCGAATTCCTCTGCTGCTGTTCTTGAAGTGTCTGGCACCGGAACGATTACGTCTGCTTTTACCGGATGCTCTTTCGCCAGCTCTCGTCCAAGCCCCTTTCTTACTTCATAAACATATTTTCCGTTAATTATGGAGTCTGGCCGTGAGAAATAAACATATTCAAACATGCAATGGCGTTTCCCTTTCTTCAGGATTTCCCTTCTCTTGAGCGTTCCATCCTTTTCAACAGTTACCAATTCTCCAGGCCCAACTTCTCCTTTGTAAGGGATGTTGTTTATGTCGAGTGCAACCGATTCTGATGCAAATGCAACATATTCGTCATTTTCTCCCCAAACCAATGGCCTTATCGCATAGGGGTCGCGGAAAATATGGAGCTTTCCGTCTTCTATTGCACCGTCTGAATAGGCTCCATCCAATGTTTCCATTGCGTGCCTTACTGCTGCCTCTATTCCATCCTCCATTTTTTCACTAAGAAGCAATGCAATGACTTCGGAATCGACAGTGCCAGTAAACATGAACCCTTTGCTTCCAAGCATTTTTCTTACTTCGTCATAGTTCGCAAGGTGTCCGTTGTGCGTCACTGCCAGCTTTCCAAAAATCGAAGGCTGGACGTCTTCAATCTGGCATCTTCCAGTTGTCGGATATCTTGTGTGCCCGATTCCAATATGTCCGCTCACTTTCAAGCCGTCTGCGTAGATGTCTGCAACTAAGCCCAGCCCCTTCTGCGGCTGGAGGGTTTTTCCGTCGTAAACTACCATCCCCGCAGCATCCTGTCCCCGATGTTGGAGTGCAACGAGTGAACGGTAGACTGCGGGTGCAACATCCGTCCCTTTCTTCGAGATGATTGCGATTATGCCGCATTCCTCTCGCTTATCTGAATCTCCTGTTAAATAAGAATAAGTTATCATAAACATATTACCGAATATTGGCTTTTAAAAATATGTTTTATGTGTATTGAATGCTTCCGACGCTAGCTGGCGTATTCCGTCGCCTGCCGTACCATCATCCGCCATGTTTTTAAATGCCTTAAAACTAATACTTTCTGTTATATTGATTACTTGTGGTGATATTTATATGAGAAGAGTCGCAATCATCGGAGTCGGAATGACAAAATTCGGAGAACATTGGGAACGGGGGTTCCGTGACTTAGTAATTGAGGCGGGAGTTAATGCAATTCAGGATGCAGGGCTTCACGGGGATGAAATTCAAGCAGGCTATGTCGGAACAATGGCATCCGGCCGTTTGGTTGGCCAGGAGCACATTGGGGCGCTTATCGCAGACTATATGGGGCTCAACCCGATTCCAATTACTCGTGTGGAAGGCGCATGCGCTTCAGGTTCATTAGCATTAAGACAGGGTTTCATAACTGTTGCAAGCGGGCTCCATGATATTGTTGTTGTCGGCGGCGTTGAGAAAATGACCGATATTTCCGGCGAGGAAGTAAGCGACGTACTTGGCGGTGCAGGAGACCAGGAATGGGAACTATTCTTAGGTGCAACATTCCCCGGGCTTTATGCGCTCATGGCTAAAAAGCACATGACCGAATTCGGGACTACTCAGGAAATGCTGGCTTCTGTCGCAGTGAAAAACCACAAGAATGGCTCGAAAAACAAATACGCGCAATACCAGAATGAAATTACAATCGACACGGTAATGAAATCAAAAATGGTTGCAGACCCGTTGAAGGTTTTTGACTGCGCTCCTATTTCAGACGGTGCAGCTGCAGTCGTCCTTGCGCCGTTGGATATCGCAAAAAAATATACTGAAAAGCCGATAGAAATAGTTGCAAGTGCGCAGGCATCGGATACTATTGCGCTTCATTCCAGGGAATCCCTTGTGAAATTGAAAGCAACCGAAATCGCTTCAAGAAAAGCCTACGAAATGGCAAAGCTTGCGCCTTCAGATATCGACGTTGCGGAAGTCCATGATTGCTTTACAATTGCCGAAGTTATGGCAACTGAAGACCTAGGTTTCTTCAAGAAAGGCACTGGCGGCAAAGCAGCGAAAGAGGGGAAAACTTCGCTTGAGGGCCAAATCCCGATTAATACTTCCGGTGGATTGAAAGCATGCGGCCATCCGGTTGGTGCGACTGGTGTAAAACAGGCTGTTGAAATTGCCTGGCAACTCCGTGGCCAAGCTGAAGGCCGTCAAGTAAAGAATGCAGAGGTAGGGCTTTCCCACAACGTTGGTGGGAGCGGTGCGACCGCGGTAGTTCATATTTACAAAAAAGCGTTTTGAGGATAAATATGTCTAGGTTCAAATCATTCGCAGTCCGTGCTGGGATTCCTGTGGCGCTATCCGTATCATGGCTAGGCTGGAACATGAACAACAAGCCATTCCATCTCAATGGTTTTCATGAGCAAACTGTTTTTGCAGAATCTATGGTAGCGTTCGCTGATGCGGGTGCATTTGGAGAACTTTCACGTTCCAATACGCGATTTGATGCGTGTTTGAAAACAAAACCAAAATCAGAATGCGAATCTGCAAGAACAAGTGAAACAATACAAATTGCTGCAAACTACGCGCAAGCGCAAATGGCAGTTTGCGAATCAAAATCAGAAGATTTCAAAATGCAGACTTATTTTGGCATATCTTTGCTCCTTGTAGTGGCAATCGGCAATTTAATTGGAGAATTTATAGATTTAAAATTAAGAAGAAGAAATAGGAATAAACAAGACGGTGAATCTTCATGACTCATGCAAATAGGGGAAAATTAAATCGAGCGGTAGTTGTTGTGGCTGCCATATGCGCAATTGGAGTTGCGGGCGCAGGAGCTTCAACTATTGCCTATTATCGAACTACGCAACCATATGCCGAATCTGTAGTAAAGCTAAAAGATGTAAAAGAAAAGCACGGCTTGCGCGAGCTTGAGATCAAAGATACTTTTCTTTCTTGTCTTAAGGGTTCTGTTGGAACTAGAGATCCTGATTATGCGGTTACGCAATGTTTTGATGAACAGGCAACAGCAATCGCCAAATCGGACTCAGAACTTAAGGCGGCATCTCAAAAAGAACGAGAAAACTATTTTACCATTGCGAGTCTTGTCCAGTTAATAGGTCTTTCATTGCTTGCATCTACATTTACTGGTTTGTTGCTTGTTGTAAGAAGAAAAATTTGTAAAACTAAGGGTTTGGATTTATTTTTCGACAAGCCAAAGCCGCAAGCAGAACCAGAAATCAATCCCGCAATGCGAGAACCAGGAGGTGATTCATAATGCGTACATCAATACCGTTGACATGGAGGAGAATCCCGGAACGCTACCGATTAATCGGAACAAAATGTTATACCTGTAACACTAGCTACTTCCCAACAAGAATAGTCTGCCCAAAATGCAGGCGAAAAGGGAAGGTAGAAAAGTGCGAATTCCCGGGAAAAGGGAAAATATATTCCTTTACTGAGATTTCCTCGCCACCGGCTGGGTTTGAGGAGCAGGCACCCTATGTGCTTGCGATAATCGAGCTTGATGCGGGGCCAAGGCTCACCGCTCAAATCGTAGAGGTAAAAGGAACAGACGTAAAGCTTGGCGACAGGGTCGAATCCGTCTTCCGTTTAGTCCAGCGCGATGATCCTGAAGGGCTTATCCACTATGGGTTCAAGTTCAGGTTGGCAAAAAAATAATTTTTTAGTGTTTTTTACCAGCTTTAAATTATTTTTTTCTAATTTTTTCAAACTCGTAGGATTACCTTTAAATACTTATTCATAGAATATTTTATTCAAGGTTTCACATGACGAGTTTAATACACTTGCATTTGGCGGTCAACGCGAAAATCAACCCAAGCTTTTCAGAGCTTCCGAGGGAAAAAGCGCAGGAGTTTGTCAACAAGCTCATGCGAATAACCAACATGAAGCCATTGGGTCCATTGAATTGGTCTGACGCGGTTGACCTGGATTTCCCGGGGCAGAGTTTTGTACAGATGATTACTACTAGCCACTGCTCACTGCACTTTTTTGCGGACACTCACGAAGTTTACTTCGACTTGTATTCTTGCAAGGAATACGATCCGCAAAAAGTCATCGGACTTCTGGATGAATTCTTTGGTGGAATAAAGGAATACCACGGAATTCTCTATAATAGGGCAAATGATGGAGTGCCAAAAGTCCAGAAGCTTGGAAATCAAGTAATGGTAATGAAGGCAAAGTAATTTTTTCTAATTTTCTTTATTTCCTTTCCATTCAGCGTCAGCCAAATATATGTCTTATAAATCTTTTATTCGTAATAGATTCATGCAAACAAAAGCGCTTGTTATCTCCGGCTATGGCATCAATTGCGAGAGCGAGACAAAATTCGTAATCGAGCGTGTCGGAGGGTCAGCAGACATCGTCCACCTAAATGAATTAATAGAAAACCCGAAAAAGATTGAAAACTATAATTTTATCGCCATTCCTGGCGGTTTTGCCCACGGAGATGATTTGGGTTCCGGCAAAGTATTCGCAAACAAGATAAAGTATAAAATGCATGACGCATTCGAGCAATTTATCAAGGATGGAAAGCTTATGATTGGCATCTGCAACGGCTTCCAAGTGATGATAAAGCTCGGCCTAGTTCCTGTTCCTGATTTCCAGCAGCGGGCAACCCTTACTATAAACGATTCTGGGAAATTTGAGGACCGATGGGTAACCTTGAAGGCAAACAAGGCTAGTCCATGCATATTCACTCGCGGAATAGAATACCTACAGCTTCCAGTCCGCCACGGCGAAGGCAAACTGGTTCCAAAAAACGAAAGCGAGATGAAGTTCATATTAGAAAACAATCTCCACACGCTTCAATATATCAACGAAAAGGGCGACCTGGCAGGCTATCCATCAAATCCAAATGGCTCTCCGTACAATATCGCAGCAATTTGCGATAAATCTGGGCGTATTTTCGGCATAATGCCACATCCGGAAGCGTTCAACCATCCGACAAACCACCCGCTCTGGCCGTTCGGAAAGGTAAACGAAGCACAAGGGTTGAAAATCTTCAAGAATGCATTCGAGTTTTTAGAAGGGCAGTAAATAAGTCAAGTCTGTTTATCTTCTACCACAACCATTAAAAACAATTCATTACACCTATTATTAAGATTAACATGCCGCCAATCCAAAGAAAGCTTCCAAAACCCGAGGTTTCGAGCTATATCGAAGTTTATTCTACAACTAGGTTTTTTCGTTTAACCTATGGCTCGCAAATAGAATATGTGCAGTCAAATCGTTCCCCCATTGCCGATGAATATCGCAGATCCGCAATAGATTATCCTGTTTCACGTAAGGGTGGCGGTGATGATTTTAACACTGGCATAGTTGGAGAACTTGCAACAACCCAGTTTGGAATAAATTTTGAAGCACAGGCGATATTGGTCAAGTTAGAATCGCTTCTTTTTTCACTTATGGGTAAATGTGATGGCGGAATTTTAAATAAGCTTGCGGCTTCTCGTTCTATACTTCATATCGCAAAAGCACATTCGTTGGTGCGCGGAGTTGGGGACGAATTGCTTTTTGATATTTTAGAATATGCACGGGCAAACAACATTGATATAATTACCAGTATTACTGCAAGCGAAGCTGGCGGGAAAGCATTGGAACGGGCCGGTTTTATTCAAAATGGGGTGATTGAGTCTGGGCAATATAGAAATTATCAATGGGTACTTGTTTTAGCAGAGCAGAAGCCCATGGAAGAAATACGATTTTACTATGCCGACCGAGGTTCACAAGTTGCATCAGAGTATTTTCCATTTGTTATCTCCATGTCTGGTTCGCAGGCACTTTCCAGCGCATTTACAAGAATCCAGGAACGTTTGGCTTCCGGAGGGTTGTTCATAGATATACGTACTCCAATTTTGGCGCGTATGCGCAGTTTTCTTCCATCCGAATTAGACGGTCATAAAGTCGCAGTCTATCGCTTAACTGATTTAGATCTGGTTGGAAATCTACCCAAAGAATCGTTAATACCAATAAGAATTCCTGGGTATGAACCAACTTGTTTTTATATTCCAGATTGATAATTTTTGCAAGTGACGTAACATATTTAAACAATCGTCTAACATAGTACTACTGTCGTTTTATCGTGAGTGGTTGGAATGGAAAAAATCAAAATTGAAATCGCCGGAGAAATCTCGTTATCCGAAGACCCAGGAGCAACCATGAAGAAATGGAGGGAAATATTCGGAATAACCCAGGTCGAACTCTCCCGACACCTTAACATTACCGTATCTACAATCAGCGATTACGAAGGGAATAGAAGAAAATCTCCAGGAACTGCAGTAATCAAGCGTTTTGTCAATTCTTTATTCGAAATCGACACCAAAAAAGGCGGCGCAATATCCCAAAAGCTTACCGAAGGCTCAAAGCCGACCGACCAATATTTTGAAGTCCATGAATTCGCAAGGGGAATTACTTTGAAAGATTTTGTCGGGCTGATAAAGGGCAAGGTCATTTCCAATGACGATACTCTGGAATCCAAGAAGATTTACGGCTATACGCTTATTGATTCGATAAAAACCATACTTGAAATGCCATTCTCCTTTTTTCAGTCCCTTTACGGAAACATTAACGAAAGGGTATTCATCTTTACCAGCGTTTCCACAGGGCGAAGCCCAATGGTCGTGTTGCGCGTATCTCCTTCCAAGCCTTCCGCGGTCGTAATGCATGGGCTGGATTTGGAAAACCTGGACAAGCTGGCGCTTAAAATCTCAGAAAAGGAAAGGATTCCGCTAATTCTTACAAAAATGAACATTGCTGACATAAAGGAAGCGTTGAACAAAATCTAACTTTCTTTGCTTGCCATTATCTCGTCCACTGGCGGGAGCCTTGTCATTTCTCCTTCGAACCTTGCAGTGTAAAGGAATGCAGCTTCCGATTCCCGCGTAAACCTTAACGAATACGCTCCGGATTCGAAAATTTCTGTTTGCAAAACGCCAGTATCTTGATATAACTGTCCATCTACTCCAAAATAAACAGTATTCCGCATTTTTGGTTTTTCATAAAAAGTTATTGTTTGCAATATCTTATCTGTTCCGTTTTCCAGCACTTCTATTCCAACTATTTCTGGAAGTAAAATCAACCCGCTGGCAGAAACTTTGATTATTCCAAATGGCCATTGGCCTTGCTTAACTTCAGCTTCGAACCGTCCGCGTATTGGGTCGTTTTCTTCAATTGGCCAGGTATAGGCAACGTGCCGTATTGGGTATACTTTTCCCATTACTACTCTAAGTTTTTCGTTCTCTTCTAGTTCGAGAAAGCTTGCAATAAACGGTACTGTTCCATTAAATATTGCGGGCGGGGTAGACATACTGACAATTCGTTCTGTCCACCTGCTTCGCATCCATAGATTGTGGCGCATCATTTCAACGTATTTTAACGCCCATTGGTCGTTACTATTTAATGAAGTTTTGAATCCTACTACCTCCCTATTTTTTTCCCATTTGGCAAACTCTCCATCCTCAATTTCCCGAAATCTCCTCAAAACTCGGGCTAATGTATCCCGATGCGTTCCTTTCGGCTCTGGAGTAACCGTAATTTTCAATGCTTGCGCTAAACCCATACAAACATATTTGTGAAGGAATGTTTATAATTGTGGCTATTTACGTTTATGCCCAACAATGCACATGCATTTTCTGCCTCACTCCAAATACAATTTCGTAATCGGCACTATCCCGTCGCTAGTTACCTGTATCCCAAGTTTCCTTAATGGGCCTTCGTCCCTCCTATCCAGCATGCAGGTAGAATGCATTTCTGCCCCGCGCAACTGCTTAAACTGCTTAAGTGCTAATTTCGCATCTTCATCTTTTTCCGAGCTTATGGCAAGCGCTATCAAAGTTTCATCCAGGCTCAAATTGGCAGATTTTTCAAAAAGAACATTCCGTTTCATTCCCTTTATCTCTTCAATGACCTCCTTTGCTATCAGATGCTTTGCATCCGGGACATTGGCCAGTTTTTTCAATACGTTGAGCATCATTGCGGATTCTGAATGGAAAAGCGGGCTATTCTTCCCAGTAATTATTGTCCCGTCTTTTAGCTGGATTGCCGAACCGCAGTAAATTCCTTCGCTTCCTTTTCCGGCTTTTTCACCATCTTCTTTTGCTTTTCTTGCTGGCGCAACGACTGGCCTATAGTTTTCATCAAGTCCGACTTCACCCATTATTTTCTTTATATTATTCATGGTTTCTTCCCGTTCTATCCCCCTGATAAAATTCACCTTGTAATTGAAATATCTCCTGACTATTTCCTGTTTCGCTGCTTCTGCGCAAATATCAGAATCGATAATCCCTGTCTTGGCCATATTCACTCCCATATCCGTAGGTGACTTGTAGTTCTGCATTGGGTTTTCCTTGCTGATAATCGCATGAAGTATGTTCTGGATTATCTCGAAATTTTCAACATCCCTGTTGTAATTTACCGAATCAATTCCATACGCTTTTTTGTGGAACGGGTCCAGCATATTATAATCCCCTATATTTGCAGTCGCCGCTTCATAGGCAATATTGACCGGGTGCTTGAATTCTAAGTTCCATATCGGGAAAGTTTCGAATTTTGCATAGCCAGAATCCTTTCCATTAAGTTTATCCTGATAAACCATTGCCAGGCAGGTTGCCATTTTTCCAGAATTCGGGCCAGCGCCAGTGACAATCACTATTGGCTTTGTTGTTTCAAAGTGCGGCTTTGCCCCAAACCCCCCTTCACTTGCTATTTTCTTGACATCTTTCGGATAGCCCTCTATCAATCCCCGGTAATACACTTTCAATCCCTTGGATTGCAAATAATTCCCAAGCTGTTTTGCTGCCTGTTCCCCGGAATAAAGGTTAATCACTACGGTTGATACAAAAAGCCCAAGTTCCCTCAGATCATCTATTGTTTTCAGGGTCAGGTCCTTGTAGTTTATGCCAAAACCGCCAGTCATCTTTCCATCCCGTATATCCCTGGCGCTTACGCAAAAAACTATTTCTGCGCGCTCTTTCAATTTTTGGAGGATTTCCATTTTTGCATTTGGCTCATAGCCCGGCAAAACCCGTGCGGCATGGAAATCAAACATTAATTTCCCGCCAAATTCCAAATATAATTTTTTATCGAATTTATCTACCCGCGTAAGTATTTCCCTCGTCTGTTCTTCCACGTATTTTTTGCTGTCAAACCCATTGCTGCCTGCCATAAATTTTCTTTTCCAACATCATTTTTTAATGG
>JBAYGV010000009.1:0-11765 GCA_041666445.1 Candidatus Micrarchaeia archaeon
GAAAATTGACGAATTTTCCAGAGTAGCACAAAATGTGATTGGAAATATGGTGTGTTATGCTGGTAGTGAGATTAGATTTTCCAATACTGATATGGGCCTTCCCTTCTCTATTGATAATTTTACTTCTTCTAAATGGATCCCTTCTGAGCCACAAGTTCGTTTCTTTGACGAAGTTGATTTTAAAACTGTGGGTAACGCAGAGGTACAGGTTACTGTTGATCGGCCATTTGCTCCAGGAGAAATTATGTTTTTTTCAGTTGACGCAACTAGCACTAGATATGGGTTATACACTTTAACTGGCGCATTCCAGGGCGTCGGTGCGTATGTAGGTTTGCCCCCATGTAAAGCTGACCCATTATCAAGTAGGTTATAAAATTAATTTAACCGCTTCACAGTAAACTCCTTTTCTTTTTCAGAACAGTTACAGTAAACCAAACCCGCGCGCTCCAAACCTAAACTAATGGTATGGTTTACTACTACGATATTTAGCGGGATAAATGGATAGCAGAAGCGGGGTTCCGGGCACAAAAAGGTTAAAAGAATGGAAATTGGCTGATTACGAGGATAAATCAATTACTGTAGTGGTGTGGAGGATGGAGGAGGTTTACTGAAGAGGTGTTAAAGTATTATTGGATTGTAGCATGTAATTATCGATCATTTGTTTACCTGTTTTATAAGTCTTATCAAATATTTCCTTCCAATGTTTTAATTCTTGTTCGTTGAACTTCACATCTGTAATATCTGGCATAGGACAGTAAAAAGGAAGTTTAGACGTTTCCATTCGTTCGCAATAATCAGACCTATAGTGTGTATCTTTGTTTAGGATTCCAATCAATTTTTCAAATTCTAAAGGTAGAATAGTTTTTAATGTTTGATCGGTTTTACTTATATGTGGATAATTCTCAGTTAAACCCTCACTCCAATGAAAATAAAACAGATGAATTGTCTCATTCTTTTCATTTTTAATCTCTTGACCACTATCGTATTTTACTTGAAAGTATAATCTATATTTAAGATCGTCTAAACCAGACCTAAGCGCTACCCTGGCAAGTCTATACAATCCAAAGCATTCTGCAGCAATCGATTCGTTTAGGCAATGTCTAAAGTTTTCAAATCCATCTTTAGCATATCTCTTTGGATCAGCAAGGTAATCTTTTACATCCCAAAAAAATTTCTGTTTAAATTTAGACTCTTCATCTTTAAGTGTTTTAACCAAGTTATCCGCGTTAATTACTTCAGACCGTATTCTAGTTAATTCACACACGTCTATCGAATTATTCAGCCATTCCATATTTCTCAAACTCTTTTAGCAATTCTAACAATAATTAGGATTATTTGTAAGCTAACGCCTTAAGAACTTCCTTCCTGGATTTAATCAGCTCGTCAACTAGCTTGTCAACATGAACCTTGTTGCCTTCAATCCTTATGAGCGATTCTTTCTTTGCCATATTCAATCCCTAGATAATAGTCTTCTGCAAAAACTCCTTTATAAGCTTTTTGACTTCCTGCTCGCTTTGTCCAGCTTCTGCCAATTTTGTAATCTCTTCGGCTTCTTTTGGAGCAAAACCCGGATTCCATTTATCAAGAAGTAGTTCTTCGCCTTTATCTGGAAGTTGGTTTACAATTAACAGTATAAGCGAACAGAGATACGCCGTACTCTTATTTCCCTCTACAAATGGATGTTGGCAAGCAATGCAATAAAACGTCTCGGTAGCAACGTATAACGCATTTTCCCGCGGATTATTTGTGTATTTATGCATCCGGTCGAAAAGAGTATCGTAAACATGCCTCAACAAACCTCGATCCCGTATTGCGTCCGGATCTTCTTTTCCGAGTTTTCTCCGATTTTCAATAACCTTTGCATGAACCGAAATAATAAGTTCTTCCGTGGGTATTAATACGCCGTTGGAAAGGCGAACAAGCAAATCCCTTTTTTCATCCATAGTTTTCAAACTCTTTTAGCAATTCTCAAACTATTTAGCAATCACACTTCCCATATCTTGAAAGGTTATATGCATGAACGAGTTTGCTCCAAAGATGAAGCGCACGATTGCACGTTTCTTTTACCTCCTTTCGGCATTCCTTGCACGAATTTTGCATTTTATAAATTTCAACATCTGTTTTACCATTTGTCTTTGGATTATGTTTCTTGCAGAGAATCCAAACTGTCGCTAAATCTTCTAAAGCATTCAATTCCGGATCGCTTACCTCTATGTTCTTGAGTTTCATTTCATCGCCTTGCCATCATCTCTTAGTTATTTCTTTTATCTCCTTCAATATCTTTTCATCATAGGTTGCTACCCGTATGCGACTAAATCTACCAAGATAAACCAAGCACGCGTCAATATAACTCAACTGATTTTTTTGCTCTCGAAATACTTTCAATGCCGCTTCCATATCCCCCTTATCCCATTTCTGAATTATGCATTTCTCTTTCGTGAAATCAAGAAAACACGTAGCGGCAGATAAGCCGTGATAATACAGAAGAACGGTGGCAGTCTCACCAAGCACATGCTCAGTAATCAGCATCTCCTCCTTATTCTGCTCATATCTCTTCATATCCTGAATTGATTTTTCATGCTGGCTATCATCTTCCTTGAAAAAAGCTACTAAAAATGAAGTATCCAAAAGTATCATCTAATCACGTTTCCCATAAAGTACCTTATCAATATTTTTACTGAGGTTTGGATCGCCGCCGTTAAATTTCACTGCATCATATATCTCAAAAAAGCTTCGGTATTTTTTCTTGCTTTTATTTTCGCTTAGGTGGATTTTAACCAGTTGCACGATTTCACGCAAGGCCTCTCCAACATTCATATTGCGCTCGTGTGCATATTCGGATATGAAATTTTTTGTAGGATCATCAACGTTTCTAATTGCGTATATATCTGCCATTCAATCACCAATGTTTAACTTGTTATACAAACAATTTATAAAGATATGTTAAACATGTTACACAGTTTCATTTCACCATCTCGTTAAACTTCACCATAACCTCAGCAAATCTTTCCGAACCCAATCTGCCAATCCGTTTCAAGATTATTTTTTTATCCAAAGTAAAAACACTAGCTACTTTCACGCAGCTTTCAGAATAATATCCATCTTTCCAATCCTCTTCTTTTATCAAAACAGTATAATGTTCATTATCTATATTGGAGGTTATTCCGCATGCAATAACATCTTGGGAATTTTGGTTAAATGAATCATTGCTTATAATCAGAACTGGCCGTTTTTTTATTCCTGATTGGTCTGAAAAAGGAAATGGAACGAAAACAATATCTTTTCTTCTCAGTATTTGCTCCATACGTCGTCATCTTTTTTGTTATCCCAAATTTTTTTGGCTGAATTTTCCATTACTGCTTGCCAAACAGCACGGTCAGAAGCAACGGGTTCTACGAGGTGTTTACATTCAAATAAAGCATACCGTAATGCTTCAGTTCTATTTGATGCGTATCCCTTTTGTATCAATGCTTCTATTATGTCGACAGCAATTCCATTAAATTGCGCATGTACATTTATTGTATTTACCATGTATATTTAATGTACATAGTACTATAAATAGGTTTCTCTTTCTAATATTCTTTTAGCAATTCTAAGATATTTTTAGTGTTGCCTGTTTCGTATCATAATTTATTGAGATTAGTTCAATAGAACGAGATAAATAAATAGTATTCTTTCTAGTTTGAGTGCCCAAATAAATAGTTTCGTTATTTACCTGTAAATTTACTCCCAACTCCCCCGCCCAGATGCAGGTAACTCCTGAAGGGCAAAGTGAATTTGCAAATGAAATCGCTTTAACTGTTAGATTTGCTTCTTGGTTAATTAGGGTTTCGCCTTGTGAAATGTTGAAGTTTTTATTCAGTTCAAATGAATTTCCAGGGTTTGGCAATTGGATGCAACCTAGCGTAAAAATAAGAAAAATGATCGATAACGTCAAGCCAATTTGTTTTATCATAATTTTTCCTCGTACTTAAAAGATATTTATTTTTTATTAGTATTCGTTCCCAATATGGAATACAGCAAGCACGTCTGAAAAACTGCAGTTCCAAGCAAGACTAACCCTAGCAGCATGACCAAATAGGACAATAGGGGTGCCAAATACAAATATCCTACGGCTAATAACGCCAATCCAACAGGCACTCGAATAATTCGATCCATTCCGCCAACGTTTTTCTCCCCAATTTTCATAGTTTCACCAGACGTAGATAAACTTATTTATCAAACAATTTCCCTAGCGGGATAAACTCAAAGTCAGAATAATTGTTGCCCTTGAGCCACCAAATCCTGTCCTCAGGAACTGCAACAACCTGAAAAACATTGGATGGCAATTTTCCTCCGCCGTCAAAATAGCCAACTGAAAGGAATTGCTTCATCAACTCGGCATCCATCTTCCCCTTATATTCAGGAGAGTTGGCAAGCACAAGGAAGTTATCGCGCCTTTTATCATTAGCTAATGGCGGGTTTATTTTTCCTACCCATTCGGGAGGATAAGGCTCTACAAAGCTGTTATAGGCAACCAAAAGCCCGCTGACGTTCTCTGAACGCTTGCGCACCCCGAAAGTGGGCCATTCATAGGAATATGCCACATCCTTGTTTGCCACTTGTATTATGTATGAATCAGAATCCAATGTTGTTTCAAATTCCCGGTCTATATCTGCCATATTTGAAGAGTCAAACATGAATGCAAAAAGCTCTGTTGCAGCCCAAACGCGCTTGTTTGAATAGCTAGCTGAGTCGGCCTGCCCGCCATTATTGAGCTCAAGGAATATTCCCTTGTCATTCATTGCAGTCTCAGTGTAGATTTCCCCGGCAAATTCAAGGTTGGCAACCGAGTTGCTGCCATCTCCGGGATGGTAAACCGCAACGGTCATGCCTGAAAGATAGGGTTGCAACAGTGCTATGTCCATATCCCAGTTCCTTCCAAAATACATTCTTCCATCCTTGGAATAGTTGCCCCAGAATGCAACTCCGCTGCAGCCAGAGGTCACGTTTGCCATGCTAATCATCTTGGCCATAATCACGCTAACAGTTCCGGCATTGAGCGTCTTGTGCTGTTCCAGAGTGAGCCCAGAAGTTTCAGACATGCCAACCAATATTTCATTGAGGCGAGAAGGGGATTGGTCGTAAAATAGTTCTCCATTCTGTTCCAATTGCCCTAATGTTACCCCGTAGCCCATGGCGTCGTTAATAGTCATATTATACATCCTATTCAGTTCGTCGTGCATCAAGTAGCCGTATTGCCTTCCCATTTCACGATAAGTCCCATATAAATTCAGGACGTGAAATTTGTTGTTGGCAGTTACATAATGGTCGCCGCCCTCGAACGAACCTACATAAATCAAGCCATCAATCTGCTTGGATGAATTGTCAACTGCAGAAATGGGCTTTGCAGCAGGCATGGTGCAGCCTGAGAGGATCAAAACAAGACAAATTAGAGGAACCAGCAATCGTTTCATGGCTTGAAATAGGCAGGCAAATTTATAAAGATTCAGGAATTGACGTTTGCAAGGATGAGATAAATAGTCAGTTAGCATCAAGCATAACTCGGATAAAATCTACTGTCAGGATAACGCGGATCAGGTTCAAGCTCAAAGTCATGGACGACACAACTCAATCCCAACTCTAGCATTTTAGTTCTCCATTTTGAATCCAATAGCTGATTGGCAACGGCAGGTTCAATGAACCCCCATTTCCCTAGCAAATTAATCTTTGCCTGTAATACTGGCGAACCATCAATCCGCTTCAATTTATCACGTACCAACTGAGGTACTGTAAACACTACATAAGCCCATTCAGTAGTTCCAGCAATATCCTCGGTTACCATTGAATATTCTCTAGATGGGTGAACCCCGCTCATATACCCGGGCCCGTTTAAGTCTGGTTCAATTCTTACGTGGTCAAAAACCATCAGCCCAGTAGGCATTACCTCGAATGTTCTAACTAATGCGTCCATATCCTCTACGGTGCCATAGGATTCGACTAAAATACCTCCAACAAATTGGCGGAACGGAATGCCAGTTGGCTTATTTGGAATCCATGGGGGGCTAGAAACAAGATAATTAAGCCGTGAATGGCCGGTTAGATAACCAGACTTATTGTGAGATGCACTGAAAAATTTGCCTATCCATTCGCTTGACCTGGAATCTTCGTCTGTATGTTTCCAGTGGGCAGCTTCATGCACCAATGGCAAGCCGCGGATTGCGATGTTCCTGTGTTCCGGGCGTTTTAATGAGATATAAGTATTGCTAATGCGCATATGACAATATAATTAGAGGGGAGATATTTAAACCTTTGCTTATTTTTATACTATTTACAACTTGATGAAAATAGGGTGAATAAAAATAAAGAAAAAAAATTAAAAAAATAAAAAGAATTTATCGCAAGTTGCAAAACGTTGCAACTTGCAAGCTAGCAAAACAAAAATGCTTTGCTATTATTTTTTCTTGCCTTCTACGCAGCAGGTTCCGCATGAACCGCACATGCCGCATACGTGAGCTAATTTGAGAAGGCCGAATACTATCAACAGCAACCCTGCAAGCTGCAATCCAGTCATTCCAAATAGTGCAGTGCCGGTAAACATCTCAACACCTGCCAATAAAATTAATACTCCCATAATTGCTTTGCAAATTTTCATCTGGTTTCACCTTTGTGCCCGAAGGCACTAATGAAAATACAGAGAGTAGGTTTATAAGCTCTACGGGGTGTTCAAAATGAAAATTTATCTCATAGATTGGCAAATATATCATAGCAGCATGCGTTTCTTGCAATAATCAACTATCTCTATTGCCATAGTCAGGTCGCACCCATTCAAGCTCATCAATTTCCTGACTAAGTTTGGGTCTCTTAAGCTGTCAATTCGCCGGTCTGGAAAATGGGACGGAACTTCCCTTTCATTTACTCGCGCAATCCAACTGCTAATATTTTCTGAATCTCTTGAGGTACGGGCAATTAAATGTTTTACCTTTATGCTTAAGGTATTCGCAGGCTTATCATGGAGCGGTTCGCGCTTATGAAGTAAAATTACTCTGCTGACTCTGCCCCAGCTAGTTCCAGTTTCATCTGCAATCTGCCGGGGTCTTCTTCCCTGGGATGCTCGCATTAAAATTTCGTAATCCCTTCTGGCACGTGCTTTTTGCATGTTTGTGAATGTATATAAATCTGTTTTTAATTGTTGATGTCAAACAGAATACTGCTGCCGTTAATAAATTCAGGCTAATTCTTCCATTAATCTGGATAATGCAGTTAAAGAACCTGACTTTGGATAAATTTTTTTAGCAATTATGGCCATTTGGATATTCGTTAAGAACATGCCAATTCCACAGACGGCAAGTGTAACCAAAGCAATCGCTTGAGGGACGAAATTAACTAGACTAAAAACAAATGCAGTGGCAGCTCGATCGAGTAGATTGAAAAGCACCCAAGGGGCGCCATCTTTCACTTCCTTAGCCAATGCTTTTCCCATAGGTTCTTTTTTTACTGGTTGTGAATAGAATTCTTTTGGTTTTGCAACCACCTCATCCGAAGAAACTTGCTCCATAATCCCCTGAAGGCTTAAGAAAAGTACGGGTACAGCTATTTCCCTTGCTCGAGCTAAGACTACCATCCGCTCGTATGCGTTTCTGAAGCTATCTTTTAGCCTGCGTTCGGCCATTAAGTCTACAGGTTGTTTGTAGTAATGTAGTCTACCCATGTTTATCATCTGTTAGTTTTTCTTTCCAACCAAATTAAACACATCCAGTCTATAATCTCCCTCGTTCTCAAGAGAGTTTGCAATCGAATCCAAAACTTTCCGCTTAATCGCCATATACTCCTCTTTCGGCAATTCGACGTTCCCAATCGCATAATTCAAATTCTTTACGTTGAAACAAAACATTCCTTCGCGGACGTTTTCGCAGTTATGGCAGAAATAGCAATCGGAACAGGAACGCGAAGAGTCCACTTCAAAACAGCGGGCAAGGTTTTCCGACAGATAACAACGAATACAAAACGCAGATTTCCTGAGAGAATAAGTGCCGAACAGATATTCTGAGTAAAGACCATGAAAATTAAACGCTCCGAGCCTAGAATCGACATTTAGAACACTCTTATAAAAATTCTGGCATGAAATGTTGATTTCGCTTTCAATATTGTTCTTTAGAACCCCGAAATTTTCGGCGCAATTAAAGAATGCCACGTCGTTTACGATTTTTCCCACAGATTTCAGATCGAATTCATCTATTTTCTCCTTATCGATTTTCAGGTTTTTTCCGACTAATACGCTCTCCGGCATGGTAACAAGACGATTTTCCGGATAATGATAACAGTTTGAATACTCGGGAACAATTATTCTCTCCCCAGATAGGACAGATTTGCAGAATTTTATGTCGCGGGTGTGCTTTTTCAGCCAAAAACCATATTTATCTAGGTCAGACAGCTCTTTCCCGAAGATTATTCTCGTGGTTTTTCTGAACGCATCTTCAATGATATCTTTATCAAATGCCTCAGGTGTTTCTGGCTTTCCCAAAATCATTTTAGCTTTGGCCAGGTTCGGCTGATAAGGAACGAAAAAATCTTCTAGTTCTGGAAGGGTTTTTTTGCTCTTTAATTCATCCACGATATCCTCCAGAATCTTCTTTTTAACCTTGGAATACTCGTTGGGGGTTAACTGAAGATTTCCAACACAATAAACTGCATTCCTAAGACCAAAAGAGAAGAGGCAATTTTTGGTATTATACAGTGAATTGGAATAATAGCAATCCTGGCAATTTCTGGACGAATGAACCTCCAAGCATCTTGTCTGTATATCGGCACCAGAGCATTTAATCGAATAGCGCGTGTTGAAACCAGTATTCTGGCAGCCGAAAGGATATTCGCAATTTTCCATGTTATAGCTGAATGCGATCCACTTGGAGTAGGCCACCTGAGCGGAGTTATAAACATAAGATGAAGATACGATATCAGTGCTTTTGGACAGAAACTTCGATTCGCCTAGGTGGAGATTGCCAGTATAAGCGATCCGTTCTTTTACTGCTTCAATTATAGAGTCCATATCCTTGAGCTGATTGATGTCCAGCGGCTCGAATTTTTTGTTCATATCTACCTCTTCCATCGATGCAAAACTGGCCGTGTCCGAATAGTAAGGCAGCACGAAGTGGACGTTTTTCCCGGAGACTGAGGACTTTCGCTCTAATGCGGCTCTGCTGGATCCGGTGAGCCATTTCTTGAAATCTGCCAGCTCGCCAACTTCTTCTCCGAGCACTATTTTGGAAATGACCTTCCATTTCTTGTTGAATTCTTCATAAATAGGATCCATCGAATTAGATTTGCCAGGTCAAATTTATAAATATGGTTTGTATCCACGAATAGGAATTATTTTTTCATGTTTCTTATAATACAGAAATATGCCATAAAGATATGCGAAATATGCAATCAACTGTAGGTCACTGGGATTTCCATCGTAACCAATTAATCCCTTGAATACCCCGCCCACTTCCCCATTTTCATGCAATATTGGGTATGTTCCATCAAAATTAGCTTGGGGATTTATATCGTAAACATGATTTATCCAAACTGGCAAAACCTTTGCTTCTTGAAGTTCATGAATGCCCTGCGAGAACAATCCTGCAGCTAAAAGTGCAAGAAATATTGTAGTAATCTTAAAAAATAATCCAATATTCGATTTTACACAGTATTTGAACAACAAAATTCCAATTAATACTGCAGCCAATACCCCCGCCAATGCTCCAACTAACGAAAGGGAACCAGTATTCAAAAATATGCCAACTATAAACAAAACTGCTTCGACCCCTTCACGTACTACCGCAATAGTTGTGAAGATAAACAGCCCAAAACCAGACTGTTCTGATAATGAATTTTTAACCCCTTTTTTTATTGATTCTACCGTGTCCTTCTGTTTTATCATCCAAGCGATAAACCAAGTCATAAGTATGGTAGTAGATACCATAAGTACGCCTTCATATATTGCGTCATTTTGTTCAAATATTTCTTCATTGAATTGAAAGAAATATGCAAAAACCACACTTAAACTCAGCCCAGCCAAAACACCAAACCAAACAAAATTTTGATATTTTTGATTCTTAGTCTTGTATAAAACAGTCAGAATTACTCCTAAAACTAAGATTACTTCTAGCGACTCGCGAAACAATATGATAAATTCTGATACGCCCATCCAGGTTCACCTAGTAGTTAGTAAAAATGCGATAATTATATTTGAACGGCTCGTATTTTAATTGCACAGGGCGCGGGAAATCCCGCAACTGAATTAGTCTATTCTCCAACAATCCTGTCAACCCTTTCTGCCTTATAGAATCCGTTCGAAGCTGCAGTCTGCCGGGTAAGCGCAATATTGCTGAGCTTCAAGCTCCAAACTACTTCCTTATCCGGAGTAACCTCAAGAATCGCACCAGTTCCGGTTATCAGCGTATTCCCGTTCGGAAGCCGGTTCGCATCCCTCGCAGGTTGCAGGTAAGTACTATTTATCGTATAATTCCATAGGACTTCATTAGTGTTCGGGTTTATTTCCAGTATTTCGTTTGGCTCAACGTGGTTTGCAAATAGCAAATTCCCATCGGCTAAAAACACCGGATCATGCTGGTAATACATTAATCCTTTGCCAATTTCCTTAACAACATTTCCGCTAGCATCTACTTCAACAAGCAGGTTGAAGTTCCTTGGGCTAATCAAAGTATCGCCATTATCCATCCTTAATACGGCGTTAGTGTGCGTCCAGCCTTGGTCATAAATCTTATTGTAAGAAAGAGTATTGTAATGGTCTTTTGCATACCATGTCCAGACAACTTTGCCGCTCGGAGTTATTTCGGTTACCTGCGCATCCGTAGATTTGTCCTCAGCACCAAAACCAAATAATATGTTCCCGTTCGGAAGCCTATCCGCGTCGTGTGATATTTTTCCAGTCCGATATTCCCATAGGATATTTCCTGATTTGTCAACTTCAAAAATCCCCTTACGTGCCACAACAAACTGAACATTTCCATTTGGCAATAGCTCGGCATCAAAGCCAGGGTTGGTATAGCCGCTGAATTCAGCAGGAAGAATATACTCCCAGACCACTTCGCCTTGCATATTAACCTCTACAATTCGCGGGTTTGCCGTATCGTGGTTGTCGGGAATTAACGTATAGCCATTCCAGGCTTTTTCTGGATCGTACTTCGTTACCTGAAGATAATTATCAACCACGCCTTTTTGCAGTTCTGGAACTTTTGTTTCATTCTTAGTTTCATTTTTGGCAGTATCATTGACCAATGGAACTACGAGCGGAGTACTGTTGGTAGTTTTGTTTTCAATAATTGGGGTGATGTCTGGTTGTTTTACAACTGGTTCAATTGTTTTAACGGTTTTATCTTCAGAAACCAATTTCGCATTGTCAGCTTGCTGGACGCAGCCAAAAACAAGGATTAATACGGCCAAAATAGAAAACAGGTAAATATTTTTCATAGTCCCAGATATTCAGAATATGCTTAAATATTTATGTTAATTTTTTTCAGCGCAAATTCAACAAACTCCTTCAAAGTTTCATTTCCTTTCGCTTTTGCGTTCCATTCATCGGTTATTTTTTTATACTCCCTAAGCTCTTTTTCATAAACCTGAATGTCTGCCAGATATTGCTTTGAATCCGCTGGAATCCAAAACTTTGGGCATGCTCTGGATTTCATATTTTTCAGCTTGCAGCCATCGCAACGGAACGGATATGTCCGGCAAAGCATCGGCCGGGAATCATAAGCCAAACATCCGAGTTTTTTATCATA
>JBAYGV010000010.1:0-11739 GCA_041666445.1 Candidatus Micrarchaeia archaeon
AAGCATTCAATTTTGTTTCCCCTTCCCGCGGGCTGTAATCTATCGCAATTTCGCAAATCCGCATCCCTCGCTTTGCACATTCCGCGAACATATCGCATTCCAATTCAAGATGGGGCGCGCTTATCCTTTCCGAAAGCATCTTGTACGCCTTTTTGTTATAGCCCCACATTCCTGAGCAAACATCAGTAATCCTTTTCAGATAAACAACACTTGCAAATAAGCTAAGAGCCTGATTTCCGAACTTATTCATTGGGGTCATTGCCCCAACAGCTATTTTTCCGCGCATCCGCGAGCCGATAACTACATCGCATCCGTCCCGTCCGTTCCCACCCGATAATCTCTCAACAATTTCCGGAATTTTCGCTATCGGATAGGTTGCATCCGCGTCGGTCATTATCACAAAATCAGTATTCAGTTTCGTAAACGCTTCCTTCATTGCTATCCCCTTCCCGCGTATCGGAAGCTGGATTATCCCCGCGCCTTTTTTCTTTGAAATTTCAATCGTCCCATCTGTTGAACAGCTGTCTACGACTATAACATTCCAATTCGCCCGTTCATTTCCTCCGTTTGCTATCAGCTCATTAATCTGGTCAATGCATTTGCCTATTCCTTTTTCTTCGTTATAGCTGGGAAGAAGTATGGCAACTGTTGGCTTGGCAGTACTCTTTTTAATCTCAGTTTGACCCATGTACAAGCATTAAAATCTATCTCTTATTAAATATACTCCATCTGTGATTTTTATGTCCAACAAATTCTCGTTTTCCCTACCGCTTGTCGTTTTGGCAGTTGCAGCAATCATTTACACCTTACTGCTATATGGGCAGATTTCCACTTTCAAGGCATTGCCTAGCCCGTTGTTTGGCGGTGACCTCTATTTCCAGCTAGGTGAAATCAGCCATATGTATGGCACTTCGCCATTGGAATGGGCGTCCTCAAGCAACGGCATCGGTTCCCGTCCTGCCTATTTCATAACCTATGGGGTTCTAGTCACTGCATTTGGAAAACTCCTTTCTTTTCAGCCAATGGCGGCAATGTTAAATTTCGAGCTGATTCTGCCGGTAATTTCGCTCGCTGCGTTCTACATCCTATTCAAGAAACTTTTCGAAAATGAATGGCTTTCAGTTATAGGCGCAATTTCCGCAGTCAGCTATACTGCATTCCCATTCCTCAAATATACGTTATTCACAAAATACATCATCGTCCCGCTGTTCGTATATGCACTTTACCTGTTTTTCAAAAAACAGGAGCTTAAAACTTCTGTCCTGCTTGGGGTAATGTACGGTGCGATGGCCCTTTCTCACAGCACGGCATTTGTATTTTCTACAGGGGCAATTTTCTGTGTTTTTGTATACATGCTTTATCTTGAAAGAAGCTCGTTTTCATTAACCATGGGCTATTTCGCATCAAAGAAATGGTTTGTCCTAGCTTTCCTTATCGGATTTATCATAGCCCAGATTTACTGGTTTGAGCCAATCTTCATTTATCATGGGAAAGCTGGCCTTCAAAGCCAGCTCTGGAGCACTGACGACATGAGCAATCCCGCAGTCCAGTGGCCCTTCTTAACAAGCACTCTTGGGGTTACGTTTTTCAGGACTGGCAGTCTTTTCTACCTGATAATGAGCCTGCTATGCCTTGTTGGGCTTGCAATGCTGTTAAAAAACATAAAAAGCCTGAAGGACTACGAAGCGTTTAGCCTCATTGTGTTTGCATTCTCGTTTGTGCTTACGTTTTCCTATTTCATTACCATGCCGCTGTTGAATACTAATTTCGTTCCTAACTATGTTCAAGACATGTATCTCACGCTTGGGGCGCTGATGGTTTCCTTGATTGCGCTAAAGCGAATAATAGAAATGGAAAATTATTCTAAATATGCAAAGGTAATTTTCGGAATACTCCTATTGCTTCTTATCCTCGAACTTGCAGGAAGCTATTCCAGCTGGAAAGACACCCTTTCGCGCTATCATCCTGAGAATCCGATTCCCTGGTTTTATCCGCAACTCCAGCAATATCTGCTGGCAAATAGCAATGTCAGCGATGTAGTGCTCACTTCCAATGAAATCGGATTTGCGATAAATGCTTTAACTGGGCAAGAAGTCATGCTTTCCAGGCGCTCGCAGAACGACCCGTTCGTTGATTTTGACCCCTACCAGATAGATGCGGCAAAGATTCTTTATGGAAATAATCTTCAGGAAAAATTATCCCTCCTGAAAAAATATAACGTAAAATATATTTATTACGATCCGCAATGGGTAAGCATGGAATGGGCAATCCAGGATGGAAAAGTCTATGGCTATATTGACCCGTTGATGGCATTCTATTCCATCCAGAACGAGAACGAGCTTGCCAGTTCCGGGGTAAAATACACTCGCATGACTGGCTGGGTTGACCCGGCAGTAAGGACTTCCAATGTCAAGATGTATGACCTCTTGCTCGTTACTCCGGATAATTATGATTCATCTGGAAAAGGGCTGTGGAATGATGATATTGACAGCTTGCTGACTGAAGTTTGGAATTACAATGAGAATGGGCAAACTGTGGCGGTGCTGTATAAGGTTAATCTGCCGAGCCAATAAAATTAACTTGAACGAGCTTTCCATTTCGTCTTCCGATTAGCGTCCTATCGTCCGCTAATTCGAACGAAGTTTCCATTTCGTTCTCCCTGCAACGTCTTCAAGCAAAACTCCGATGTCTCCAAGCTCTTTCCTTATCAAATCGGATTTTCCGTAATCCTTGCTCTTTCTTGCCTCATCCCTGAGCTTTACAAGCTCATCTAATGCTTCCTCAACGGTTTTTGCCTTGGCATCTGGCGCAATAGAAGCGAGCACTTTCATTACCTGCTCTTTTTTCTCGTCTAGCTCTATTATTTTTTCCTTAAGCCCAAGCACCCAGGCAAAATGTTCAAGCGCTTCCAGGATTTTGGAAAGTTGAGTGTAATCCACTTCGTTCCCTTCAATATGCGCATTTGCCATCCTTACAAGGTTGAACATGCTTGCAATTGCGGTTGGGGTATCAAAATCGTTTTCCATCGCTTTTTGAATGTTTTCCATGAGCGCTGCAGTTTCAGTTTCGAATTTGCTGCTTTTTGCCAGTTTCTTTTTTCTTTCCCTCAAGCATTCCTTTATCAGCCCAATGGAATTCAGCACCCGTTCAGCGCTTTCTCCCGCTGCCCCTATAGAATCTTCATTATAGTCTATCGGGCTTCGGTAATGCGTGAGCGCAAAAAACATTCTTATTGCATTCGGTTCGTAGCGTGACAAAACCTCGGAAATGGTTATGAAATTTCCAAGCGACTTGCTCATCTTTTCCCCATTTACTGTAAGGAAACCCGTATGCAGCCAGTATTTTACGAATTTTTCCCTGTTGGCAGCCTCGCTCTGGGCTATTTCGTTTTCATGATGCGGGAATATCAAATCCCGAGCGCCCCCATGTATATCTATCGTCCTTTTCGAATATTTCCTGCCCATTGCCGAGCATTCTATATGCCAGCCTGGCCTTCCTTTGCCCCAAGGGGAATCAAATTCAATTATTTCTCCTTTTGTTTTTTTCCATAATGCAAAATCTGCAGGGTTATTCTTTGATTCGTCCACTTCCTTTCTTGAACCAGCCTTTATTTCATCCATTTTCTGGCCAGAAAGTTTGCCATACTGCTCGAATTTGGAAACATCAAAATAGACCCCCGTCTTAGTTTCGTAAGCATAGCCATTTTTGATTATCTTCTGGATTGTTTCGATTATTTCCGGGATGTGTTCGGTAACTTTCGGGTAAACGTTTGCCCTGATGATGTTCAATTTGTCGAAAAGCATGAGTGCGTCATCATGGTTTTCCTTTGTAAGAACTTTTGGGTCTGCTCCGGTTTCCATGCACCGCTTGATTATCTTGTCTTCAACATCGGTTATGTTCTGGATGTGGAAAACTTCGCGTCCGCCCTTTCCGTTCGCGTTGGTTATCCAGCCTTTCATGAGCCATCGTTTGGCCATGTCGAATGCGACGTACGTTCTTGCATGCCCGATGTGCGCCTTGTCATAGGGTGTAAGCCCGCAGACGTACATTATTACTGGGCCTTTTCCAGCTTTTTCGAAAGGCTCGAACTCTTCCATTTCCCTTGATAATGAGTTGTAAACGCGCATGGTAATCATTAGCCTGTTTTGGATTAAAAAAGTATGCCTGGGAACGGATAGCAGAAGCGGCCTTATATCTGCGTTCATTCTAATCGTTTTTCATTCGATTGGCCCGTAGCAGGCACATTTACTTCAATAAGTTTCATTTTGCCATTGTATTCGTATATATCCTTGTCAGTTATTACAAAAAGGTCATATAATTTTGCCCGTTCTTTCTTGCCGTTGATTATGAAATTTCCGCTCCCGGAAATAACAAAATAAAGCCTTGTTGCTCCAGTTAATTTTGTTCGGTAGTGGCGTTTTTTGCATTCTACAAATATGGCATTAAATGAATTTTTACCCTTTTTCTTAACATAAACTTTTGCTATGAAATCTTTCAGGTCGTAAGTTTTTGTTTTGCTTAAGGGTATTTTCATAATAATTACCTCTATACGAAATCGCTCAATCCCATCTGCTTTACTTTCTCGTCCTCAAATATGTTTTTTATTTCCTTATCCAGAAGCTCAAGCCTCTGCTTAAGGTAATCTGGCAACTCGTATTCTGCAACAATCCTTCGCGATATCTCTAAATATTTTTTTATCCCGCCCTTGTTTATGTTCAGCAAAAGGTTTCCTCCGCATTTCGTGCATTTCCCTGCCAACGGAACACGCCTATAACTTTCGTTGCAATTAACGCAACGGAAAGTCTGCCTTGAAAAAGCGCGTAAGTTCCCGTATAAGTCCGGTATGAAATGGCTCAATATCAGCCTTTCCGCCGCGTCTTTCTGGTCGACCGCCCTTATCCTTCGTTGCAAGTTGAACTGGCTGGTTATCTTTTCAGGCACTGATTCCAATTGTACATATTTCGTCCTTGTCACTCCGCGGTCAATGTCTGCGCAATGGTGGGTTATCGGAATCTGCTCATATTGCTCCGGGGTTCCGAGCACGTCCTTTATTGTCTTTATTTTTATGTCTCCAGGGAATGTCATTTTTTCAGCAGCCTGGTAAAAATCCAGCGGATAGCTTGTCACTAATTCCATGCAGTGCACTTCATCATCCACTTCGCGCGGGTCGACTGCGGATGTCATGACCAGCGGGGTATCCATTGTTCCTCCTCTATTCTCGTTCAGGTATTTTTTGGAGAAATTTAGAAGTGCATCCATGAGTAAAATCACGCAATCTTCGTCTCCATCTGCGTTCCTTCTTTTTGCAGTATGAAAATAGGGGTGCGCATATCCGACGTTTGCTTTTGTTATCCCAATCACCCTGCACAATGCAGCTGCAGATGTGTGTGGAGACAATCCAGCAAACATATGGCCGATTATTTCTTCTTTGGTTTCCAGGTTATAGAATGGTTTCATTTCATAGAGGTTAACCAACAAATCATCAATGAATTTGGTAACCCTAAAGAAATATTCCGCACCCCCCTCCGAAATCAAGATATCCTGGTGTTTTAACGGAACGAGCTGGCTATCAGAAACAAGCTTGTTGCCAAGATAATCCTTATCATAGCTAAGTTCAATTGCCTTTTCCAGGCTCAAGCCTATCTCTTTTGGTATAAAATGCGTAAGCGGAACGTCCGTAGCATCAAACCTGCTTGTCCCGTCCCTGAATACAAATATTTCATGCTTTGCGCGAAGGAATCCCTTTTCCAGCCTCTCCGGTATTTTTGTCTGGTTTGAAAGCCCGCGCACGCCTTTTATTTCACTGCCCCCGCTTCCACACCCCAATCTTCTTTTCATTTCTTCATATATCTCTACAAGCTCTATCGGGCGTTTGTCATGGCAGACTGTTTTCATGTCGCAGTGCATATCGCTTTCCGTTATCGCGCTGCATTTTTGGCATATTCTCTGCGGAAGCGCAACACTATTGCACGCATCGCACTTTCTTGTGAACGTTATCTTTCCACAGTTGGTGCATTTGAACCTTGAAATTTCAATGAGCGCTGTCTTTTCTCCGTTTCTTTCCTTCAACGTCCGGTAAAGCTTGGTTATGCTCCTTAATTTTTGCGAGCCTGTCGGGAATAGGACGTTCGGGCTTCCGTCCATTGCCCGTTCCTTTGCCTTTTCTGGCCTTCCCATCCTTCCGCCTATCCAGGTGGGCGCCTTTGGCTTTATTTTGACTCCGCATATTTTTTCCAGGGCAGTGTGGACTGTTTCTTCCGGGCTGCCAGCGATTGCGTTCAGCGCGCCCATCTCCATTATCGGGCTTTTGATTATTTTTCCGTTTGCCAGCATTCCAAGCGTTAGCAATAACGCAGTTGCGTTCCCTCCAGTAAGGACTATATGCCCATCTAGCAGAACCCGGTGCTCAATTAACAGCAGTTCAAGATATTTTTTCAAGTTGCTCGGCTGAAGTTGGGTTTCGCTCCCAATTTCTTTTTTTTCATCTTTTATTTTCATTTCAGCTATTCGCTCCCCGTCAAGCCGGATTTCCCCGCTTTCCAGCCAAGTTGCCAGCGCTTTTATATCTTCCAGCTTCAGGTTTTCCCAATTAAATGTGAACTCCGGGTGAAGCGGTATTCCGTGCATCCTGGAGAATGCGAACGATTCTAATATATCAGTGCGCGCGGATTCAGGAATTGTTGCTCCCTTAGCCTCAGCTTCTTTTTGCCACCACTCTTCGCACCATCCACTTGGAATTAATGGGTGATTGGATTTCAAGAAATCCCCGAATGGGACGAGCATGTCTCCAAGGAAAATTATTTCATCAACGTCTTTTTTTATTTTTTCGGCTTCTTCAATGTTTTTTACCTTCATTACCGTTCCATTGTACAATTTTACCATCGGGGGTTCAATGCTTTCGCAACTGGACATTACGCACCCTTTTCCAGGCCTTTCAATTTTCACATGGGTTCCAAACGCAATGAATCCATCAAGCAGAATCATTGTTGCAGGATGGATATTCTTTGCCATTATTCCGTTCGTCCTGCTTCTTCCATAGCGCAGCCGGAATGCCCCAATCGTAGATGGATAGGCAAAGACGGGCCTTCCGGCAACTAAGCCTTCAAGGTAGGTAAAATCCGGCTTTATTTCGATTTTATCCGCTTTTCGCTTGACTTTTATTATTTTTTCCAGCCAGTCCCATCCAAGCTCGAGCTTTTTTGTATATTTGAAAAGCTTTGCCGCCTTTTGCGCAATTCCTTCGCATACTACTAGCGGAATCCCGCCCCGTATCCTGTTCGTTTCAATTCCTGCAATATTCCTATGGACTGAAACTTCGGTATCTTCGGTAGGCTCGCCATCAATGCATATCGGGCAGTTTTTTGTAATCTGCCTTATATCATCGTCCGGAGGCTTATACTGGAGATGGGCGACCCGCGCCTCGTAAATATTAACTTCTTCAACATAGCGTTCGATTTGGGAATCTGTCGGCCGGTAATCTGATATCCCCGCAGCTTTCCTTGCTATGTCTGCAAGCACAACGCTTAGGGCTGCTGCAGTCCCTCCTGCGCTCCTAATCGGGCCGGAATAGTAAACTGCAACGTATTCGCTTCCATCTGGATTTCCTTTTATTTTTACCTTGGATATTCCTTCCGTAGGGGCTACGAGCACTCCTTCCGTAAGTATGCTTACTCCCGTACGTACTGCTTGCTCAATCATCTGCTCTTTTGTACCTTTGATTATTTCTCCAGAAGCAAGGGCTCTTGCGATTTCAAATGCAATCCCCTCCCTGTTCATTCCCCCGCTTTCCATTTTCCTGATTATGTCCCCAATCCCAGGCGGGCCTACAATCCCTTCCACCCTGCCTGCGACGTCTTTTGCTATTTTTATTTCAACTTCGTCAACCGGGTCCAGGCCTTTCTTTCGTGCCTCTGATGCTACGGCGTATGCGTCATTAAGCTTTGCTTTCAGCACGTCAAAATATGCATATTCTACTTCCACCATTAGTTTTTCACCACCATAATATCATGCGGACTAGAATTTATTGCCCGATTTTGAAATCCAGCGTTTTCAGTATCCCCTGCTTCATTTCGTAAACAGGAACCATCGCCGGAGTGGGCACGTGGCCCTGTTTTACCTGGAATTCCGTCCTGTCCTGGAATGTGCCGGAATTAATCACTACTGTCCCGCGGTATAATGCATAGCCATTCTTGTGCACATGGCCGCAATGGAGCACATCCGGCTCTTCTTCTATCGCAAGATAGTCCACTTTTTCGGGTATTATCAAATTCCCCCCGTAAATCGTTGAAAGATGCCGTCTTTTCAAGTATTCAACCATGACCTTTTCCGGATGGTTGTACGACATATTCGGAAGCGTTGCAATTATCGAATCAATCGAAGTGCCATGGTAAACAAGATGCTTTATCCCTTCAATGCTGACCGTTGCCGGGTTGCCCAAACTCGTTACGTCGCTGGTTATCAGGTCTTTCCCGATCGATGGCATCGGCTCTCCACGCCTTACGGCATCATGGTTTCCCGGAGCTATGATGACTTCTATATAATCTGGAATTCTTGAAATAAAATCATCAAACATGGCGTATTGCTTTGAAACGTCCTTTATGATAAGCTCTTTTTCCTGGTTTGGATAAATTCCAATCCCGTCGATAATATCCCCGGCGACAACAACATATTTCACTTTTCCGGCAAGCTCTTTCTGCTCTCCCTTTCCATTGAGCCATTCTGTGAAAAGCTCGAAATATTTCTCAAGGAAATACCGGCTACCGAAATGGATGTCTGACAAGTAGGCGGTTGCCAAGTCATTTTCACAAGTTTTTTTTTCCCGCGTTATGGGCAAATCCGGCCATTCAATATCTTCCGCAATTATATATGGTTCGAAGACCTTTCCGATAATCGCAATTACATCGTCAAGAATTACGTTCCCGGCCTTTTCAAATAATTTCTCCTTTCCCCTGCTTTTTGAAATTACGACCTTGAACGAGCCGGTCATATCTTCCACTTGGAGCAATATATTGCCCTTTTTTGTCTGGCTTATCTCGCTTACCAGCACTATTGCCTTTACTGTCTGGTTCAGGTGTTTTTTCATTTCTCCCAAATCAGCATAGGGGTATTTGCTCGGCCCGTGAAGCATTTTTGAAAGCTTTTGGTACCTGCTCCTGAAATACTCTATGAAATCCTCAATTTCCCCGGTAGAGCGTGATTTTCCGGTCACGTCCCGCGTATGGGAAGTTTTTATGTCTGCAGAATATTCTGCGGCGAGCGGCTTATAGCTCGAATCCCGCCTTACTTCTATTTCCGGGACATTTGTTTTTGCTGATTCGGCTTCTTTTTTTAATAATGCAACCGCACTTTCCGCATCCTCCTTGGTAATCATCATCTTTTCAAAAGAGGATAATTTTTTTGCAAGTTCGTCAATGTTCTCATAATTAGCTATGATTGATTCTGCATCGAGCGCTACGCGTAGACCCCGGTTTGCAAGAGCATCTATCATGGGCAAAAACCGTCATTTTATTTTTATCCCTTCCAAGCCGCTTACAATCGCCCAAATCTGGGTTCTTGCATGTGCAGGCATGTTAATATCATCGCTTATCGAGTCTATTATGTAAATGGCAGCACTTACCTTTACGTTTACTTCCTCCGCGTTATTGTCCAGCCTCATTTTGGCATCTGAAATCGCTTTCCTTATATTTTTAGGAATTGAGGCATCCCCTATCAATGACGCCATTATGTCCGTTATCTCCCTGAGTTTTTCGTTGCTCATGCCACCACCTAATATAATCATCGGGCCCGACGAGATTTTCAGTAAGGTGAAGTTTTTACTTCAGCCTTTTTCCAGGGTTTTTGGCCATCTGAAAAACTTGGCCAAAAAGCCTTTGAACTCATGACCGTCAGCTGACTTCTCTTATTTGATTAGAAGGCTGCTGCGCTATCCATTGCAGGAATCAATGCAATTGATTGCATATGATTTGGCTGCGCTACGGGCCCGTTGAATTGTAATATCCATAAGAAAGGATTTAAATTGGTTTAAGTTGGACCAGATGAGAATCACTTTTACTCGCTTGAAAAAATAAATGAAAAAATTTTGAATAATCTAAAAATAAGATGGTAAATATTAAGAAAAAATCGGAAAGGAGATTAACCCTCTTCTTCTCCTTCGTCGTCTTCCCATTCCTCGTCGTCGAAGTCTTCGTCATCCCAGTCTTCATCTTCACTCATTCTCATTGGTTCCATTTGCTTCACCCTGTTTTTTTAGGAATTGTTGAGCTATTCTATGGAAACTATTAAAAGGGTATTGGTGGGTTTTCTAAAAAATTATTGTTTATAAATCATTCGTCCCACGTTATTACATCTTATGGGCTCGTAGCTCAGTAGACACGCGCAGGCTCAAACCATGTGTAGAGCCAAAGCGTGGCAGAACAGAGCACTCGCCTTGCACGCGAGGGGCCGAGGGTGCGAGAGCTAAAGTTTCGTGTCTTGAAGTCTTGAGTTTTGCGCTCAGGGCTGGGAACTCGAAACCGAAGACGCATATCCCTCCGAGTCCATACACTAAACCGCAGGGGGACCGATTCTTCGTCGCAACGAAGAATGGTCCATTCTTCGAACATATTCGAAGAATTGGAAGTTTCCCCCTTCAGTTCAAGTGCTCCAATTGGACGGCGATCCGTCCAATGGACCATAAAACGTGCGTCGTTTTATCGGTCCTCCTGATTCCCCCTCTTTGTTTGCGTAGTAATCTTTATTTTTTGTAAGACTGCCCCCATAAGCTTAATATTCATTGGGTCTGTTTATCCTGTATATGTTCGAAAAATTCTCCAAATACAAGGGCATTGCCGAAATAATCTTCGGCCTGCTTCTAATTATCGCATTCGGATTATTGCTGATTAATTACCGCGAGCAAATACAGTCATTGAAAGAATTTGGATATCTTGGGGTTTTTATCATTGCGTTGGTAAGTGCGGCAACCATATTTATTCCAGCTCCCGGGCTTGTTTTAGCTGCTTCCATGGGCTTGACGCTCAACCCAGTTCTTATTGGATTGTTTGGCGGGGTTGGCGCTGCGATTGGAGAAATGGTCGGGTTTGTAGTTGGAAAAGGAGTCGTTGATATTAGGCAAAAAGAATTATTCAAGAATTATAAGCATCTTATTGAAAAGTATGGTTTTTTTGCGATTCTTGTGCTTTCCGCAATTCCAAACCCGCTTTTTGATATTGCGAGCATTGCTGCAGGGGCGGTGAAAATGCAAGCTAAGCGATTCTTCATTGCAACCCTGATTGGGAACGTAATAAAGTACATGACCATTTCTTTCATGTTTTCAGTCTTCGGGGCTGCGATTGTTGCTTATTTATAGCAAACCCGGAAGGTTTTCTAGCAAATCAAACTATTTTTTTCGAGACGGGTTTGCTAGTTACAAGCCGTTTTTTTAGGCTTGTTTTATAAACCTCTCGTTACACTATTCTCCTTTACAATAGCGGGGTAGGGTAGCTTGGAGTACCCGTCGGTTTCTTTCCGTGCCCTTTTAATTATTCGGAAAGGAGACGAAGCTCATAACCCGATTGTGTTTGGGCAAACACAGGGCAAAGATCGTTGGTTCAAAATTTCGAATCGGCAGTCGGTTTGAGATGGTATTCCATCCCCCGCTATTTGTTTTATTTTAATTTAATTAAACTAGAGTATCCTGAAATAAATTCTCCTGTTATCCTTTCCCTTATTCTCCAATTTAATCAGTTCAATCTTCCCGACTTC